>CAZMEN010000026.1:0-35165 GCA_964565335.1 uncultured Algimonas sp.
GCGGGGCTGAGCATCACTTGTGACTAGGTGATTGTGCCGGGCCTTTTGGAGCGTGCGCCTGCCTACCGAAGGTTTCTTTCAAGACTAAGGTTTTGGGGGATTCCTGGACTGGGGTTGTTGTAATTATGGCCGCTTCATAAACAACCGCTGCCGCGTGGTGGAAACTGCGTAAAACATTACTACTCTTGGTCTCCCATCGTAGAGGCCACCACGCGGGCTGTCCTCCATTTTATTGGCGGGTTGCCGCCCACCAACCCAACCCGCATTGGGTGGGATTTAACGTGAAGAAGGCTCGGCCCTAGACGGTGAGTGGGAAAAAACACTTGGGCAAAGAACAATTCGGAAACAGCATCCTTACTACCTCCGCTTCGCAGAGCCGCGTTCGGATGGAAAGCAGAAAAGAACGCTTGGGCGACAGTAAACTTATAGCCCGTCATTCCGCACGAGGCGAAGCGGGAAGACAAAATGAACACATATTGCCAAGCGCATTCGGCCAGTTTTACTCTTGCCCTTGGCCGCATCTCGACTATGATTGCGGCCACTCAAATCATCGGTTTATAAGCCCTTTGTCCCTTATGAGAGAATACACATGAAAGTCACACTCGAACGCAGCGTGTTGATGAAAGCCTTGGGTCACGTCCAAAATGTTGTGGAACGCCGCAACACAATTCCGATTTTATCCAACGTTTTACTGAGCGCCGAAAACGGCAAGGTCAGCTTGGTCGCGACGGATTTAGACATTGAAATGTCAGAAGCTACAGAGGGCGATGTCGCGCAACCCGGTCAGGTAACAGCGCCGGCCCATACGCTCTATGATATTGTGCGAAAACTTTCAGACGGCGCGCAAGTTGTGCTTCAAATCAATGCTGAAGACCGGTTGGATGTTGATTCAGGCCGCGCTCATTTCACTCTACCGCTCCTGCCCGCCGGAGACTTTCCAAAAATGACCGCAGACGGGTTCACCCATGAATTCGTGATGTCCGCCAGCGGGCTGCAACGCCTCATCGATAAGACACGTTTTGCAATTTCGACCGAAGAAACCCGTTATTATCTGAACGGGATTTACATGCATGCGAATGCTGGCAAGCTTCGCACTGTCGCCACGGACGGTCACCGTTTGGCCTTAGCCGAAGCTGGCCTCCCCGCAGGGGCCGAAGACCTGCCCGGCGTTATTATTCCGCGCAAAACCGTTGCTGAAATTCGCCGCCTTATTGACGGCGCAGATGGAGACGTCGCTATCAGCGTGTCCGAAGCGAAAATCCGGTTCACGACAGGATCGGCCGTTTTGACGTCTAAACTTATTGACGGGACCTTCCCTGATTATGAACGCGTTATTCCGAAAAATAACCCGAAAGAACTCGTCATTGATAATAAAGTTTTTGCCGATGCAGTAGACCGCGTCTCGACGATCTCTGCCGAAAAATCGCGCTCCATTAAAATGGCCTTGGCCGATGATAATTTAGAGCTAACGGTTAATAACCCCGAGAGCGGAAACGCAAATGAAGCCCTGATGGTGAATTACTCGGAAGAGCCTTTAGAAATCGGATTTAATGCGAAATATCTGCTCGACGTAACGGGGCAAATCGAAGGACGAGACGCGACATTCTATCTGGACAGTTCGGCCAGCCCTGCGCTTGTGAAAGACAGCGAAGATCCGGATGCTCTTTTTGTTCTGATGCCGCTGCGGGTATAGCCCCTATTAAGCGCGGCGCTTGGTAGGAAACTTGACCGAAAAAGGTGAGCTTACACGCCATTCCCTCTTCCCGTCATATTCAGGCTTTACGCCTCACTGATTTTCGAAATTATGAAACGTTGGATGTGACCTTTGGGCCGCAGCCCGTCGTCCTTTACGGCCCGAACGGGGCCGGAAAAACAAACTTGCTCGAGGCTCTATCCTTTTTGTCTCCGGGACGCGGTATGCGCCGCGCCAAAGTCGAGGACATCGCCCGACGTTTTTCTAATCAGCAAGCGCCCGCTTGGGGCATTAACGCCACGCTGGAAGACGGCGTTAAAATCAGCATCGGCCAAGTGCCCGAATATCCGCGCCGCCGCGCCGTCCGCATTGACGGGTCACCGGCCACAGCCACGCAGCTCGCTGAGCAAATTAGCTTGATGTGGCTCACCCCTGCCCAAGACAGGCTTTTCACAGGCCCGGCCGGAGATCGGCGAAAATTTTTGGATCGGTTCGCCATGGCACACTCGCCGGCCCATGGCAGTATTAGCAGCCGTTATGAAAAAGCGCGGAGTGAACGGAACCGTCTTTTATCGGACGGTGTGTCCGATGCCTCTTGGTATAATGCCTTGGAAAGTGACCTTGCTCGACAAGGCGCTCATATTGCGCAGGCCCGCGCTATGACGCTCACCCTTTTACGGGAAGAAATTAAAGCCAGAGACACCGTCTTCCCCAAGGCAGATGTGAGCCTTGACGGGATTTATGAAAACCAAATCTTAGAAGGCACCCCCTTAGAGGACGTGGCGCGAAACATACAATCAGATTTATCTGAAGGACGGAGAACGGATTTACGGGCCGGACGCACACTGATCGGCCCGCACCGATCTGACTTAGTTGTCGAGCATATCGCCAAGTCTATGCCCGCAGGCGAATGTTCAACAGGGGAGCAAAAAGCGCTTCTTATCGGCCTTATGCTTGCGCAAGCGCGCGCTCAAAAAAACCGTCGCCCCCTGCTTTTATTAGATGAAGTCGCCGCGCATTTGGATGAAAGCCGAAGAGCGGCCCTCATCGAAGAACTGCTCGCCCTTGAAACACAAATTTTTATGACAGGAACGGATGCTTCTTTATTCAAAGCCTTTGAGAAACGCGCTCAAATTTTCAATGTCCGCAGCGGCGAAATTCACTCAGATCAGGACACATAAAAAAGCCCTGTCACGCATAAAGCGTAACAGGGCGCTAGTATCAAACGGGGCGCAAATGTCTGATACCAACATCACGTTATAATGAGGGGGAAAATAATATATTAAATTTTGATTCAGCTCTGCCCAGCTAAATCCATATAACAGTTTATTTATATAGTTTTACGGCGTTGTAAATCTCTAATTGCAGGAAGCCCCTCATTCAAATACGGCGTTTAACAAGCGAGGGCTATCTCCGGTGTCGCCCGAAGCTTCTTGCATAAATAACGCCTTTAGAGATTCTGAACTGTTCACAGCTGAAAGGCCTACGCGCCTGAAATGCCCAAGAGTTTTTGCAATCGGGCGGCTGAGAGGGCCTTTAGGCGCAGCATATAAATAAGAAAGACCATCCGTAACCGCCGCCAAGGCCGTTACATCACTTTTTCGCCAAGCCGCATAGTCGCCCAGAACCTCTCCGCCAATATCACGGCCAACCGAAAGGGCCTCCTGCAAAACATCGAATAGGGCTCCCACATCCCTCAAACCCAAATTTAACCCCTGCCCTGCCAAAGGATGAATGACATGCGCCGCATCTCCAATCAAAACCAACCGCGTGCCAACATAGTTTTGGGCGAGCTGCAAATGCAGCGGGTAAGACCCTCGCGGCGCAGGGCTGTGAAGTTTACCCAAATACGAACCGATACGCAAAGACAGCTCCGCCATAAACTCAGCCTCATCGAGCGCACAGGCCGCATCGATTGCCGCCGCTTTATCACTCCAGACAATCTGGCTGCGCTGCCTGGTCAAGGGCAAGACCGCCAAAGGACCGCCGGGCAAAAACCGCTGCATCGCCAAACCATCATGCGGCAAGCTATGCGAAACCGTCGTGACCAGAGCCTTTTGTTCGTAATCTCGACCATCAGTAACAATCCCAGCAGCCTGCCGAATAGGCGAGTTTGCTCCGTCAGCCGCAATCAATAATTGAGCTTCAATCGTGTCTTTCCCCAACCGTCCCAAAACACCCGAAGGCGTGTGTGTCAGTCCTTCAATGATTTTCGGAGCAAAGATTGTAATATTTGGCGTCTGCTCAATCTGGTGCAAAACCAAATCAGACAGGAGGGCGCTTTCAACCATTTGGGCCATTGGGCCTTTATCTTCAGCGCCAAAATGCAGACGCCACTGCGAATCTTTCCCGATTGCGCCATCCGTGATCAACATGTCTCGGATAGGCTCAGAAGCTACCTTCATATCAACTTCAAGGTTTTTCAGAAGGTTCATTGAGCCTGCGGTTAAGGCAAAAGCCCGACCATCGCGGCCTAAACTTGGCCTATCTAAGATGTTACGGCCATCAACCAACGCGACTGAAAATTTCCGCAGCCGTGCGCAAGCCAAAGCAGTTATCTGGCCAATCAGGCCTCCGCCAACAATCAAAATGTCGTATTCATGTTTCACGGCTGAGGTTTACCACAATTTATATCAATCAACAGACTCTATTATGCGGCATTTAGGGTTACATTCCCGCTGGCAAAGGCTATTTGAATATTATGAAAATTAAAGTTGCGACCTGGAATATTAACTCTGTACGCCTTCGCTTGTCTCAGGTCTTACGTTTTCTGGAGGAGCAAGCGCCCGATGTTCTCGGCCTTCAAGAAATTAAATGCCAAGAAGAGCAATTTCCGTATCAACCCTTTCGGGATGCTGGCTATGAATTCATCGAGGTAGCAGGACAAAAGGGCTATCACGGCGCTGCAACACTTTCCAAACTTCCTATGGAACGTCTTACAACGACATTTTGCCCTCTGGGCCATGCTCGTCATGTCAGTACGCGCGTGATTGCCAAGGGTGAAAATTGTGACCAAGATTTCGAATTTCATAATTTCTATGTCCCTGCAGGCGGAGATGTAGCCGACCCCGAAGTGAATGATAAATTCCAGCATAAACTCGACTTTCTACAAGCCATGAATGATTATTTTTCAGACCGGTTTAGCAAAGGGGATGACCAACAAGTTCTCGTCGGCGATTTTAATATTGCGCCGCATGAAAATGACGTCTGGTCTCATAAACAACTCTTGAAAGTGGTCAGCCACACACCTTTGGAAGTCGGTCTTTTAAAAGATTTACAAAATACACATGATTTCACGGATACCTCCCGCTTATTCCACTCTGATGAAAAGAAACTCTACAGTTGGTGGTCTTACCGCGCTCGAGACGTCATGGCGTCAAATCGCGGCCGACGTTTAGATCATATCTGGGTCAGCCCCGCTCTAAAACCTTGCGTCGAAAAAATGGGGCCAGAAGGACACGAAATACATGTACCTTGCCGCATTTGGGAGAAACCCTCAGATCATGTGCCAATGACCCAGACTATGGAGTTGACGGATTGATTATACGCTTGTGCTGAACGCAAAGAGAGCTTGTGCTGCAAAATAAAACGGGGTAATCACAAACGCATTCTTAGGGGACGCCTTAATAAAACGATCCCGCGCCACAAACACATCAGAGATGGCAAACAGAATAGCGGCCAATAAAAAGTATTTATGCGCCCCCGTAAAATCTGTCTGGAGTGCATAGACAATCATAGCCGAGATTATCAATGTGTAAATGCCAACGGGCCAAAGCATGTCTTGCGAGAGATTTGGTTTCAAAACATAAAATGTGGCCAACCCCAAGACAATCCCAATCAACCATGTGCCGATATAAATCCCCGCGGATAGATCCTGCGATATAATCTGCTTAGCCGCGATAATATAAAGGAGGTGCCCTATGGCAAAAGCCGCCATACCGGATTTAAACAGAGATACCCTTTTACGAGATAACAAAAACACATCGCCGATCGCACACGCAAAGAGCCCCGCAATCACCAAGCGACCAAAATCTGTTTCTAACGCCCCGAATTGTATGGCGAGCAAGATAAAACCAAAAGCCGCTGCGGGCTTGAAAATAAATTGAGCGCGGCGGTCAGCTTTTATTTCCGCCAATAACAACGCTAAAACAAAGAGCGAGTAAATAAATGCCAGAAACAAGGGGTTTGCTATATTTAATCCAGCGCCAAACGATATCCGCCCGGTTCCGTCATCAACAATGTTGCCACCCCTTTTTCAGGCTCTATTTTCTGGCGGAGGCGATAGACGTGGGTTTCAAGTGTGTGTGTCGTCACACCGGAATTATAACCCCAAACTTCTTCAAGCAGCTCCTCTCTGGCGACAGGTTTTCCCCCTGCCCGATAAAGGTACTTCAAGATGTTCGTTTCTTTCTCGGTCAGCCTGATGTCCCGCACGGGACGAGCCCCTTCTTCTTGAGGCGGAGTCAGACGTTTAAAGGCTGGCTTGAAGGCGTAAGGCCCTATTTGGAAAATAGCATCCTCACTTTGCTCAAAACTCCGAAGATGAGCCCGCAACCGTGCCAATAGAACAGAGAAACGAAACGGCTTTGTCACATAGTCATTCGCGCCTGAATTTAATCCAAGAATTTCATTCATCTCGCCGTCATTGCCCGTTAACATCACAATCGGGGCGGCCACACCCGCCTTGCGCATCAATTCACAGGCTTCTGTGCCCAACATATCCGGCAAATCTACATCCAAAATTATCAAGTCAAATGTCTGATTTTTGGCGGCTTCAATACCCAAAGTCGCTGTTCCAACATCATGGGTTTCAAATTCGTCATAAACGGCGAATTGCTCTACAAGCTCTCCACGCAACATATCATCATCGTCCACAAGCAGAATACGTTTCTTTACGGCCATGTCTTATCCTCAGAAGCTTCAGCGCTTCAAAACCCGAGTTTAAATTTGATGTGTCATATGACGAGAGTCAGTTTAAAGCTAATCGCAGTTAATACAAATTGTATCACAAAAAAGAGAGGAAGAAGTGCGGCCGCCATCTACATTAACCGTTCACTGCTCCCAAAAAAGAGCTGTTATCAATGGCCTTTCTTTACCTTGCCGAATTGGGCGAAAGGGATTTACGCCACTGAAAGATGGGCGAGAAGGCGATGAGAAAACGCCCATAGGCCATTATATCTTGAGATGGGGCTTTTATCGTGCGGACCGCCTCACCAAGCCTCGTGCACATTCTAACCGCCCCTTAAACTGGCAGGCCATACAAAAAAATGATGCGTGGTGTGATATGTCGGGCCACCCCGCTTACAACCGCTTTGTCAAATTACCCTTTGCCGATAGCCATGAAGCTTTGTGGAGGAAAGATGGGGCCTATGATATTGTCCTCGTCATAAGTCATAATGATAGCCCGCCCTCTTTAGGGCTTGGCAGTGCTGTTTTTATCCATGTTGCCCAAGCTGATGACAGGTCCACATTGGGCTGTGTCGCTTTCGCCCCAGAAGATATGGTAAGATTGCTGCCTCAACTTTATTCATCCATGCCCGTTAATCTTACTCGGTAAACCGGTTTTTATGGCTCTATTCCCGCGCTCCAAAAAGAGCCGAGCCCACACGAACAGAGGTTGCGCCCATTTCAATAGCTGTTTCAAAGTCATGGCTCATGCCCATAGAGAGGTGTTCTACACCGACTTCATTCGCCAATTTTCTCAGCAACCAGAAATGCGGCGAGGAGGCTTCATTTTGAGGAGGAATACACATCAACCCCTCAGCCTCTAAATTGTAAACATCTCGCATAGTTTTGAAAAAATTAGTGAGGTTCTTCGGGTTCACCCCTGATTTTTGAGGTTCTTCGCCTGTATTAACCTGCACATACAGCCGGGGAATTACTTTACCTTTGTCGCGGATTTTCACTAGTTCTTTGAGAAGTTTCTCCCTATCCACCGTTTCGATAACATCAAACAAGTCAACAGCCACTTCAGTTTTTTTAGACTGGAGCGGACCTATCAAACGCAGTTCTATATTTTCGCGGTATTTGGAAAAGCGTTCTCCCCAACGGGCTTGTGCTTCTTGCACGCGGTTTTCTCCAAAAATCGTCTGACCTGCCGCAAGCATGACTGACAATCTATCATCTGGCTGAACTTTGCTGACTGCAACGAGTGAAATATCTTCCAAAGAACGCTCTGCCCGCTTGGCAGCCGCTGCTATTCGCGCCATAATATGCGCGTGCTTTTCACTTATAGATATCATCGCGTGATCGATTTTAGAGGGTGGAGCATTTGACATGACGTCCCCATACAAAGTCTGGCCGGGTTTGCAAAGTCATCCATTAGGCGAAGCGGCTTTGACGTTGCGCGAGACTTATATGCGTTCAAATAAGCCAGCCTCCAGGCTCTCTCCGCTGATTGCAATGAGTGACCCTATTCGGACGCCCGACATTCTTTCATGGGCAGAAAGCTTACCGGAAAATTGCGCTTTAATTTACCGTTTTCATCAGTTCGATTTAGAGGTTGCGCGCTCTTTACGCGCTATTTCAATAAGAAAAAAACAACAATTTCTAATTCGAGCTGAAGAGCCCTGCTTACCTTGCGATGGCCAACACTTCATCAGGAATACTCCTATTTCTACATTAACGGCATTTAAGCAAGCATACCCTAAAAAGCTTATCACTCTCGCAGGATTAAAAGAGGGAGCCTATTCTGAACCGCTGCCGAAACTGGACGGCCTATTGGTATCGTCGATATTCCCAAGCCAGAGCCCAAGTGCGGGAAGCCCTATCGGAACGGAGAGTTTAGCAGAGAAAGCTCGTCAATACTCTGTACCCATCTATGCTTTGGGAGGTGTAAATCAAAAGAATGCAGCACAGTTAAACACGACTGGGATCGCAGGAATTGCCTGTGTTGGAGCCTTTAGTAAACATAGTAGAAAGAAAGTCGTCACTATGAGCCTCGATGCTATAAAAATTTCCAAATCTGTGTTGGGGAACACAATCCAATTCACAGCGCGACACTCCGAACACTCGGATAAGGCGGTCTTGGATATGAGGTTAATTTCAGACGGTCTTTATAACGCCCACCATACAGGCGTGCCGAAATCCATGGGCGGAAAAGGCGTTGGTACCGCCCTCGTGAAAGCAATGGTAGATGATGCCGCAACACAAGGCTATAAAGTTCACCCAGGCTGCCCCTTTATAGCCGCGTGGTTCAAACGCAAACCAGAATGGGCCACTTTGGCTGCTGATGCCCCTGAAAAATACAAGCGCTGAAATTAAAGCAAGACTATAATTAGAATTTGAAAGCGCCCTCAACAAAGAGCGCCGTTGCTTTTTCAGTCTGTGCTTGAGTCAAAGTCCCGTTAAAGCCCAAAGCTTCACGTTCAATATATTGCGCGCCGGCGCCTATCGTGAATTCATTAAAGTCATAAGTGATACCAGCCAAAACCTGATCAGAGACCAAGTTCACATTGTCGTCCTTGGCGTGTCCATAACCAATCGTAAAGCCCAAGGCAGATGGTTTCCAAGTGGCGCCGATATCCCAAGCCTCATAATCACCATTCTTCAACCCATTATTGGATTTAAGGAATGATCCACCCAGTGTAATATCCATCCAAGAAACTTCTGCACCAGCATTATAAGCTTGTAAGTCATCTAAACCCGGCAATCCGCTTTTCTCCGACCCCGCCGCATAGGTTGCTGTGGCTTCGATTTTCATACCGTTTGAAAAGGTCCTGTCCAAAGCCAGGCCCGCTTCGAAAATATCCTGCAGATCTGGCGCTAATACTCCAGTACCGTCATTGCGTTTCACACAATAATCCACACCGCAGGCACGCGCATTAAGGGAATAAGACCCGCCAAGCTGAACGCCAATGCCAACGGTGTCGCCCAATAGGCGCGGACTTGTGTAAGTAACTTTTTCTGAAAAACCAGAGGCATCATTGACCGTTTTGACACTATCCAGCCCCGTATAATCAACAGAAGAATTAGAGGCAGAAACGCCTAAAAGAGAAGGCGCACCCAGGCTGAACAGATAGGCTGCACCATCATCTCGGCCTAGCGTGAAGTCACCATAGGCACTGCGTAAAAACAAATGAGCACTTTCCAATGCATATTCGGCTTCTTTTGCATCATCCGCGCCAAAACTATAAAGCCGAGAAGTGTGCCCCCGCAAAGACGTTGGTGTTCCCGAAAGAGATACAGAGGAGCAACCCGCTTCTGTTGGCGGGCAGTCAGGAATACGGCCGCCAAAGCCGCGTCTTAACTTATCATACTGGGCGCGGCCCTCCAAATTGACGCCATACTCATAGCCCGAGTCTGTAACAGCACTGATTTCAAACTCTACTTTCGCGTCACCGACAAAAGCCTCTTTCCAATTGGAGTCCATCCCATCATCGCGATTAACACCGGCAGCGCCGCCTTTAATAAATCCACGAAATATAGTGGCTAGGTTACGCAAGCCTAGCTTATCTTTCCAGCCCCGTTTTTGAGAATAAGGCCCGTTAGAGTAAGGGCCAGACGACGCTGGATTTGAAGCCGGCGGATAAGATGAAGGAGGGTACGGCGAGGCTTGAGATTGATAAGACGGAGGCTGATAGGGCTGCGATTGATAGTTTTGCGCAGGACGCCTCGCTGGAATATGCTCGAGCGCATAGGGGTCATTTGAGTTTTGCGTTCCAAAGCTTGATGTGCCGTAAGTTTGGCTCGGCTGAGTTGCAGCCTTTTGCGCTGCTGGAGTATATTGATAGTTTGTGCCAGAATTATATTCTGGTTGTGAAAATGAAGGTTCAGCGCCTGGGGAAGACGGGGAATAAGAAGGCACTGTTTGCGGCGGAACGGGGCTGCCTGAAGTTGGCGGCAAAGGAGCGGCAATAGAGGAAGGCGGCACATAAGGAGCAGGCTGAGGATAAGGCTCATAGCTTTGAGGTGTAGATTGAGGGACGCTCATTGACGGATTTTGGGATTGGGTGTTTTGTGGAACTTCCCAGGCCTGCTTCTTTTTCTTAGAAGCGAATGGAGACTGCGCACTCGCAATTGTCATGGAACCCAAAGCTGCAACAATAATGGGGCCAAGAATATAGGAGAGTTTTGGCGCAAAGCGTCTCGGCTCAACTGGAAGACGGCGATAAGGCATAACATTCCTTCAAGGTTCCCGTACGCACATTTCGTTGTTTATTGGGGCCCGAATCCAAATCATAAAGGTGCGTTAACCTTTTGTTTGCACCTCGCTTCCCTAAAAAATGGTTAACAAAGATTAAAACCTCCGATTTTATTGAGGTTTTTGAGATCCCGTCTTGGTGCTTTCCTGTAAACAGAGGCTAGTCCCGCCAGAAATTTCGGCTATAAGCCGCTAAAGACTTTTTCTTGGAGTTCGTGAATGTTATCGAAACTAAAACACCCGCTTTTCGTATGCGCAGCGACCGCATTTGTTATAACCCCCGCATTATCTGCTTGTTCATCTTTGCCGGGCGGAAAAAAAGCTGAACGTGTCGCCGCAACGACACAAGCCCCAAATATGGGCGTGAACTCTTACCTATGGCGCGCTTCACTTGAAACCCTTAATTTTATGCCTTTGGAACAAGTCGATCCCTTTGGAGGCGTTATCGTGACAGATTGGTACGCTTCGGCCGAAGCGCCAACGGAACGGTTTAAAGCAAACGTTTATATCCTCGATACGGGCCTGAGAGCGGATGCATTAAAAGCATCTATTTTCAAACAAACACGCGGAGCGAATGGATGGGAAGACGCAGCGGTAGATGCTGATACAGCCCGTCAAATTGAAAACGCAATTCTGACCCGTGCAAGGGAGCTTTATATTGCGACGGTCGACGCATCTTAGAAGATATAAAATCTAAGAATTTTACTCCCGACGCTTGATACAAGCCGTCGGGGTTTTTGTTGGAACGCGTATCATACTGTATATTATGACATTTGAAACACAGTGCCGAAAAAGTAAGAATGAGAGACGAGATGTCAGACACTGACACAAGCCGTTACAATGCCGCCGAGGTTGAGCCGCGTTGGCAAAAAGTCTGGGCCGAGCAGGATATTTACCGCGCAGATGATAAGAGCGATAAGCCAAAATTCTTTGCGCTGGAAATGTTTCCTTACCCATCGGGCCGCATTCATATGGGCCATGTGCGCAATTACGCGATGGGTGATGTAGTCGCGCGTTATAAAAAAGCACAAGGGTTCGAGGTCCTTCACCCTATGGGCTGGGACGCCTTTGGAATGCCCGCCGAGAATGCCGCCAAGAAGAGCGGCGGTCATCCGAAAGATTGGACTTACAGCAATATTGACGCCATGCGCGCGCCGATGGGGCGACTCGGCTTTGCCCTAGATTGGTCACGGGAATTTGCGACCTGCGACGAAGCCTATTACAAGCAGCAACAAGCGATCTTTCTTAAATTTTGGGAAAAGGGCTTGGTTTACCGCAAAACCGCCAAGGTAAATTGGGACCCTGTCGACAATACAGTCCTTGCCAATGAACAAGTCATTGACGGCAAAGGTTGGCGCAGCGGCGCCGTGGTTGAGCAACGCGACATGGATCAGTGGTTTTTTAAGATCACGGAATACGCCGAAGAGTTGCTCGAAGGTCTTAACGGTTTAGATCGCTGGCCCGAAAAAGTGCGCACGATGCAAGCCAATTGGATTGGGAAGTCTGAAGGTTTGCAGATGAGGTTTAAGTGGGGGCTGTCGGGCACTTTCCAAGTTATTGACAGACAAAGTGGAGATTTAATAGCCTCAAGTAACAGCCCAAAAGTTGATGCTTCCCACAAATCTTTTGATGTTTTTAAAGATGGCGTGGAGATATTCACAACACGCCCAGACACACTTTATGGTGCCAGCTTTATTGCTCTTTCACCCGACCATCCAATCACAAAGGAACTGGTTAAGAGCAATCCTGATATTGAAAAATTCCGCGAAGACTGCGCTAAAATTGGAACAACAGAGGAGGCCATTTCTACAGCCCCAAAACTTGGTCTCGATACAGGTCTTCGTGTCGACCATCCTTTTGATGAAAACGCCACTCTGCCAGTTTGGATCGCAAACTTTGTTTTGATGGGTTATGGCACTGGCGCAATTTTTGGCTGTCCGGCTCATGACCAGCGTGATTTGGATTTTGCGCGCAAGTATGGTCTCGACGTAACCCCTGTTGTTTTGCCAACAGATGAAAATGCTGCGACTTACAATGTTGAGAACGAAGCCTATACAGGTGAAGGAACCTTAATTAATTCAGGGTTCCTAAACGGCCTTTCTAAAGATGAAGGCATCACAACTGCCATTTCCAAAATCGAAGAGATGGGCCACGGCGAAGGCGTGACGCAATACCGACTGCGCGATTGGGGTGTGAGTCGTCAGCGTTATTGGGGTTGTCCCATTCCTGTCATTCATTGTGAAGATTGTGGCGCAGTGCCGGTACCGGAAAAGGACCTCCCTGTCGCCCTACCCTATGACAATATTGATTTGACCATTCCGGGCAATCCATTGGATCGTCACCCGACTTTCAAACATTGTGCCTGCCCGAAATGCGGAAAACCCGCTCGGCGTGAAACCGATACGCTTGACACTTTCGCCGATAGTTCATGGTATTTTGCACGCTTTGCGGGCGGCAGTACAAATGACCGTCCTTTTAACAATAAAGCGGCGAGCGAGTGGCTCCCCGTAGATCAATATGTTGGCGGCGTGGAGCATGCTGTACTGCATTTGCTTTACGCGCGCTTCTTTACACGAGGTCTTCGCGATTGCGGATTGCTTGATTTACCTAGTGGCGAGCCGTTTGCAGGATTATTCACCCAAGGTATGGTCACCCATGCCGTCTTCACCGATGAAGACGGCGAGTTTGTTTTGCCTGATGATGTAGTCGAAGACGGCAATCAACTCCTTCACATAAAAAGTAAGAAAATCGTCTCCAAGGGCGACGTCATCAAAATGTCCAAGTCGAAGAAAAATGTCGTCGACCCAGATGATATTATCAAGGCTTACGGCGCGGATGTTGCACGTTGGTTTGTGCTATCCGATTCGCCGCCCGAACGCGATGTAGAATGGACGGAATCCGGCGTTGTTGGTGCTTGGCGGTTTTCCAAAAAAGTCTGGGCTTTAGTCGCCAATGTTGACGCGGGTGACCCCCTTATAATTGCAAGAGACGCCAAAGGCCCTGCGCTTGATTTGCGCCGCTTTGCGCATAAAGCGATGGAAAAAATCACAGCAGGGATTGAGGCCTTCCGCTTTAATACCTCTGTTGCGCAAATTTATGAGCTCACCAATGCGCTCGGTAAATATAAGACCAATGATGACGCTAAGATGGAAGCCTTTGGTATTCTTATCCGTGCGATTGCACCCTTCATGCCGCATTTGGCCGAAGAGTGTTGGTCCAAACTTGGCGGTAAGGAACTTGTTTATCACGCGCCCTGGCCTGAAGTTGACCTCGATATGCTTGTAGAGGACACAATTACGCTACCCGTTCAAGTCAATGGGAAACGCCGATCGCAAATTGAAGTGCCCGCGGATATGTCAAATGACAATATTCAAGCGCTCGCCATGGCTGATGCTCAAGTTATGCGTTCAATTGAAGGGTTAACAATTCGTAAATTCATCATTGTCCCAAAACGCATTATCAATATAGTAGCTAACTAGGAGTGATTTATGCGTAAGGTATTCGTTGGTTTTGCGATATCAATCTGTATAGCCTCACTATCAGCATGCGGATTTACGCCTGTTTATGGCGAGCGGTTGGGAAATTCTACACCCAATAGCCCCATTCAAGACATCACTCTGATTGTAGAAGACGGTAAAGACGCCAATGACAAAGAGGCCAGTTTTCACCTTCGCCAACGCTTACGCGATCGTATCGGAATAAATCAAGGCACATATATTCTAACCATAACGCCATCATGGTCGCGTGGGCGGCTCGGGATTTCTTCAGATGATGTTGCATCACGATACGATGGAAGCTTGCGCGCTAAATATACATTGACGGCGGCCAAAAGCGGTAAGGTTTTGGACACAGGAAATGTAACAGCCGTTTCCACTTATGGAGCCTCTGAAGACCCTTATGAAGTCATTGCCTCGAACGACAATGCCATGCGCAGTGTTGCATCAGAAGCTGCTGACCGTTTGGTTTTTAAGCTCGCCCGCTATTTTTCTGATAACCCCACGTAAGTTAGCCGTATGAAATTAACTGGGGCAAGAGCCAATAAATTTATAAAAAAACCAAGTGCTGATATTATTGGGGTTTTATTATTTGGTCCCGATCGGGGGTTAGTCAAAGCGAGAAGTCAGGCCCTAACATCAATTTTTATGCCCAACGCCGATGACGCTTTTGGGACGACTATCTTGACGGCCGATGATTTGTCTGGCGATCCGGCGAGGCTCGCTGATGAAATGAGCGCGCTATCACTCTTAGGCGATAACCGGCTCGTGCGGCTAAGGTTGGATCACGAACGGAATGCCACCGCGATTTCAAAGCTTATCAAGCAATTTGATGCAGAACCCCATAAAGCCGAAGCCAAACTCATAATCGAGGCAGGCGATATGACGCCTCGTTCCGCTATTCGAAAAGCCTGCGAAGCGTCAGCACATTTTGCAGCGATTGGTTGTTATGCTGCGAGCACACGCGACATCGCTGAATTAGTAAAAGCTGAGCTCTTAAAGAAAAACATTCCCATACACCCGGAGGCTTTGGATATGTGGGTTCCTCTTCTCGAAGGGGACCACGCTCTCGCCCTAGGAGAAATAGAAAAAATGGCCCTATATAAAGGCTATGGCAAAATGGAGAACGCGAAGGTTTCAATTAATGATATTCGGGCCATTGCGGCAGGCGGACAAAGCGCTTCCATCGATACCATTATCATGCAAACGATGAGTGGTGACGTGAACGAAGCAGATACGAGCTATCGGCAAGCTATCGCCGGTAAATTAAACCCCGTTTCAGTTTTAATCGGATTACAGCGTCACCTATTACGGCTTATCGAAGTTTCTACTTCAATAAATGACGGTAACTCAACCACTCAAGCGCTTCGAACTTTGCGACCGCCAGTGTTTTCGCTGCAAGAAAGTTTATTCAAACATCACCTTTCTCTTTGGTCTCAAACCATGTTACGCCGCGCGTTGTTTCAAAGTCAGAGGGCTGAAAGTGAGATCAAAACGGCAGGCGCCCCGACAGAGGCCATTATGGGCCGTCTTATTCTCGCCCTCGCCTCTTATGCCGCTAAAAGGATATAATACCGTATGGAGGAAATCTTTCATCTTTGGACTCAAACTAAAGAGGAGTTTCCGGTATTGCTGGACTTTTCTGTGACTGTTTTCGCTGCATTCGCCATTTTTATACTGGGTTGGATGTTTGCCAAGTGGTTTAAAATGCGTGTTAACCAGATTCGTTTGGGTAAACACGAGATCGACCCAACACTTCGTCCCGTTTTGGCCTCTATTTGCTTTTACGTCATAATGGCCATGACGCTCTATGCAGGCCTCATCAAATTAGGAATTCCGCCAACATCTTTAATAGCAGTCTTTGGGGCCGCCGGCTTAGCCATCGGCTTAGCTTTAAAAGATACTTTATCCAACATCGCTGCGGGCGTCATGATGTTGGTTTTGCGCCCCTTAGCCGTCGGAGATTTTATCGACATCGGCAGTTCTTCAGGGACGGTAAGTGAAATTGGTCTTTTCTCCACAACCCTTAAAAATTCAGAAGGGTATTATATTTATGTCCCGAACAATCAGGTTTGGGTGAACAGAATAAAGAACTTTAGTCGTCATAAAATTAGAAAAGCGATGGTTGAGGTTGGGGTTGGATACAATACAGATTTGAAAAAAACGCAATCACTTCTATTAACCTCTCTATCCACAACACCCGACCTCATCCCTTTTAATTCACACGGCTCAGCCCAAGCACCTACAGCACCTGAGGTCTTTGTTATGGGCTTTGGAGATAGCGCGATTAATTTTTCTTGTCGTTGTTGGCTGCCGGCTGATAACTGGTTTCAGCGGACATCAAATTTGAGAATACAAATTAAGGAGGCTCTTGACGAGGCCGGAGTAGAAATCCCGTTCCCACAGCGTGTTGTGACAGTCAAAAAAGCAAGCGACGGTTTATAAGGAGTTATTCGCTTTTCGATAGTTTTTTAATGAGCGCTTCTAATTGATCATTTTTCTTGTAAAAAATCTTCAGTACGCCGCCCGAGCCCCTATGGTCTAGGTCAACCTTTAAACCCAAGGTTTCAGTAAGCCCTTTCTCTACGGACTGGGTATCAGCGTCTTTATACCGGCGTGCTTTCGCAAGGCGACCGTCTGATTTTTTTATACGCCGAACCCAATCTTCGGCTTCACGCACAGAAAGCGACTTCTCAGAAATTTCACGCGCCAATGCTGATGGGTCAGGCGCAGATATGATGGCTCGCGCATGTCCCGTTGTGATTTTTCCTGTCGCAAGCATACCTTGTGCTAATTCGGGCAGTTTTAACAGTCGTAACATATTGGTAATATAGGAACGTGACTTGCCAACGGCCTCTGCCACCTCATCTTGTTTACGATAAAATTGTGTGATCAAGGCATCATAAGCCTTCGCCTCTTCAATAGGGTTCAGGTCAGCGCGTTGAACATTTTCAATAACGCCAATCTGTAATATCTCTTCGTCATTTAAATCCCGAATTAAAACGGGCATTGTTGTGAGGCCCGCCGCTGTAGAAGCTTGCCAGCGGCGTTCACCTGCTACAATCTGAAACCTTCCCAGTTTGCCTCCAGGCAAAGGGCGAACCAAGATGGGTTGCAAAACTCCCTTTGACTTAATTGATTCGGTTAGTTCTGAAAGTTTCTCTTTATCAAAATAGCGGCGGGGCTGATCTGCATTTCTTTCCAGTTTATCAATTGAGACAAATTGTACACGGCGATCTGTTACGTCAGGCCCCTCTGTTTCGAGTTCAGAAGGATGCAGTGCTTTGTCTTTTGAGGGTTTAGGGCTGAAATCAGCGTCAGGCATTGAATTTATATCGCTCATCAAGGCAGATAAGCCGCGCCCAAGACCACGGTTTTGTGGCTTTTTTTTGCGAGTCGGCTTTTCAGATTTATTACCTTGAGTCATATGCAACCTCTTGTATTATATGATTATTTTATCTTTTCTTATGACGGCGCAATATTTCTACCGCTAAGTCCTGATATGCCACAGAACCAGCACATGCCGGATCGTAAGTTAGAACAGGCTGTCCAAAAGAAGGGGCCTCAGCAATCCTTACATTACGTGGTATCAGGGTTTTAAACACAGCGCGACCTAAATGTTGCCGCACGTCATCAGCCACCTGCGCCGACAAGCGATTGCGCTGATCATACATTGTCAACATCACTCCATCGATCACCAAATTCGGGTTAAGGTTCGCTTTAGCCATCTCCACAGTTTGTAAAAGCTGGCTTAATCCTTCCAGTGCAAAAAACTCACACTGTAAGGGAACTATCACAGATTTAGCGGCACAAAGTGCGTTTACTGTCAGTAAATTTAATGAAGGGGGACAGTCAATTAGAATATACTCGAATTTCTTTCGGCCGCCTCTCACAAACCGGGCAATTGCATTTTTCAATAAAGTCGTTCGGCCATCGGATGAACCAATTTCCATTTCCGCGGCCGACAAATCTACATGGGACGGTACAATAGAAAGCCCCTCAATACCGCTAGGTAATATAGCTTCGTTGAGGGAAAGGCCCTCGGTAACAACCTGATAAATCGACCTATCCCGATTCTGACGAGAGACACCAAGGCCCGTGGAAGCATTTCCCTGAGGGTCAAGATCAATCAACAAGACAGATTGCCCCTCCAAAGCAAGGGCGGTCGCCAAGTTTATTGATGTTGTTGTTTTCCCAACACCGCCTTTTTGGTTTACAATCGCGATGACGCGCATAACTCTACCTTGGTCGCTATAGTCGTTTAATGTTTTCAACCAACAAAACACATCCGGTTTGATCGGTATGACTTTGTATCTTACGGCTGCCAAAAGTCCATTTAGCATGAGCGGCTTTTATTTCTTCGTCTACAGATTCGCCCTTGAGTAAGATTAAACGCGTATCAAGCGACAAAAATGGTGCAGCATATTCTAGTAATCGAGGCAGAGGAGCAAAGGCTCTTGCTGTGATAATGTCAGGTTTGTGCATTTCAATATCTTCAATGCGGCCAGCGTGAACTTTTGCAGGAAGCTCAAGTTCCCGAATGGTGCTCCGGAGAAAACTAGCTTTTTTTCCGGCAGATTCTGCCATTAAAATTTGAGCGCCACCCCTATCTTTGAGAGCAATAGCCACAGCAATACCGGGAAAGCCCGCACCTGAACCAAAGTCCAATACACTCACATCATCTGTGTTTATGAAAGGCGTAACTTGCCAGCTATCCAAAGCATGACGCGACCAGAAATCAGGGAGTGTAGACCGGGCCACTAAGTTGATGCGCTTGTTCCACTTGAGCAAAGCCTGCTGCCAAGCCTGATAAAGTTGATATGTTTCACGTGAAACATTGCTCTTTTCTAAAAACTCTTGCTCAGGCAGCACGGTAGAGTTTTTTCAAATAAGCCAGAACCGCCATCAAAGCCCCTGGGGTCACACCCTCGAGCTTTGACGCCTGACCAAGTGTTTCAGGTTGCGCCTGTTGTAGTCTTTGTCTGACTTCATTTGACAATCCGCCAATTTTAGTAAAATCCGTTTGAGCGGGAATGCGAAGACCTGAGTCTCGGCGAAAAGCCTCAATGTCTCTCGCCTGCCTCTCAAGATAGCCTGCATAGGTTGCGTGGGTTTTCAGATGGTTTGATTGCTCAATGGACAAAGCAGACAGCTCGGGCCAAACACCCATTAACGACGAAACATTTATGTCTGGATAGGCTAAAAGATCGATTGCAGTACGCCGTACGCCGTCTTGGTTTACAGATAGGCCTTTTTCTTTGAGCGTGCTCGGTGATGCTTTTAAGCTCGAAGCCAATTCCATGGCCTCAGTATATGCTTCATGCTTCACACGGAACACATCTAGACGGGAATTTTCTATGAGACCATGGGCCTCACCAATGGGCGTCAGTCTTGTATCAGCATTGTCGGCCCGCAAAGCCAGTCTATATTCTGCGCGTGACGTAAACATCCTATAAGGCTCTGTGACACCCTTAGTGATTAGATCATCGATCATAACTCCAATATAGGCTTGGCTACGATCAAGAATAAGCGCTTCGCGAGATTGCGTGGCTAAAGCCGCATTAGCGCCTGCGATTAAACCTTGGGCGGCGGCTTCCTCATACCCAGTTGTTCCGTTGATTTGCCCCGCCAAATAAAGTCCGTTCAACTTTTTAACTTCAAGCGTTGACCGCAGCTCCCTTGGGTCCACATAATCATACTCGATGGCATAACCATAGCGTTCGACAACCACATTTTCGAGGCCACGCATTGTTCTTAGAAATTTGTCTTGGACCTCTTCGGGAAGAGATGAAGAAATACCGTTCGGGTACACGACATCTCCGTCGGGATTTTTTGGCAGGCCCTCTGGCTCTAAAAACACTTGGTGGCGCTCTCGGTCGGCAAAGCGGACCACTTTATCTTCGATTGAAGGGCAATAACGCGGACCCCGCCCTGAAATTGATCCGTTGTTTATCGCTGATAAGGAAATGTTGTCCTGAATAACCTTGTGTGTTTTCGCATTTGTATGCGTTATTCCGCACGAAATTTGCGGTACGGTGATTTTCGAATTCATAAAAGAAAATGGAACAGGCTCTTCATCCGCCGCCTGCATGTCTAAACCACCCCAATCAATAGAGCTCTTCTTGAGGCGAGCAGGGGTTCCTGTTTTTAAACGCCCCATTAAAAGCCCTAACGCATAGAGACGATCACTTAGGCCAACAGAAGGTTTCTCATCAACTCGGCCTGCGGGAATACGGGTTTCGCCAATGTGAATCATGCCCTTTAAAAACGTTCCTGCTGTCAATACAACGCGTTTCGCGTGCAAAACACCTCCGGATTCTGTCAAGACGCCAAAGGCCGCCCCGTTTTCAACGATCAAATCATGCGCGGTACCCGACATTAGTTCTAAGTTTTCAACCTCTATCAAAAAGGACTGCATCGCTTTACGATACAGATAACGGTCAGATTGTGTGCGGGGGCCCTGCACAGCTGGGCCTTTAGAGCGGTTGAGCAAACGAAATTGAATACCGGACGCATCCGCCGCCAAACCCATAAGACCCCCCAAAGCATCAACCTCCCGAACGAGATGACCTTTTCCCAAGCCCCCAATAGCGGGGTTGCAGGACATTTCTCCAATCGTCTCAAGCCTATGCGTCAACAACAGAGTCTTCGCGCCCAGGCGAGCAGAAGCCGCGGCGGCTTCGCAACCTGCGTGACCGCCGCCAATAATAATAACGTCCCAATGTGCGGGCATAGTTTTCACTCGGTTTATATTGATTCCATCAAACCATGTTTCACGTGAAACACTTTTTTATAATATTATGCGTTCCTCTAATGCCTTGAGGCTGTATTGTCGAGAGAGACAAGGCAGCGACCTACTTCCCAACGCAAAAGCGGGAGAAAATACGATCAAAAACCGCTTCTATGTCGGTTTCACCAGCCAATTCCGAAATAGCCCGCATCGCAGAGCGCAAGTCGTCTCCTGCTAGCTCCGATGCAATCGACAATTGAGAGCGTGCGCGCACCATCGCATATTCAGCCCTTCGTACACAGTCTGAGTGACGCTCTCGCGTGAGGCTTACATCATGTCCGATAGAAAAATTGCGTTTAATGATATCTTCAAGCTGATCATAGACCAATTGTTCGCCTTGCCCCTTAATTAAGTCCGCCACCTTAACATGTGCTCCTGAGCTCAACGCCTCATATTTTGGATCCTCAAAATCATTCACGTATATAATGTCATTTTCGGAAAGCGTTTCGAGTATGTCGCTATCAATTCCCTCAATACTTGGGCGTACAACATAAATCGTAATTTCTGACTCCTTGGCTCGGCTCTTGGCTCTCTTTACCCCTTCCGCTTCAATCGGGTTCTCTGCTTCTCGCAAACCCGCTGTATCAGATACGGTAACAGAAAGACCGCCGATAATCATTTGCGCCTCAACTATATCGCGTGTCGTTCCCGCCTCAGGTGAAGTAATAGCAATGTCTCTACGGGTTAAAGCGTTAATTAAAGTAGATTTTCCTGCATTTGGAGCGCCAATAATCGCAATGCCTAAGCCGGAACGCACAGCCGCCGCGCGCCCCATATCTGCCCGCGCGCGGCGCATGTCTTCAATCACATCAGTAAGGGGCTTATAAGCTCCGTGGGATAGGTTGTCTGGAATATCCCCTTCATCTGGGAAATCAATCTCCCCTTCAATTTGAGCCAGAGCATCTAATATCTTCTCCCTCCAGCCTTCGTACAACTCTTTAAGGCCGCCGCCCATCTGCCGCAAAGCTTGAAGACGTTGACCTTCTGACTTAGCGTCAATCAAGTCCGCCAGCCCCTCAGCTTCAGTTAAATCCAGCTTACCATTTTGAACCGCGCGACGTGTAAACTCACCTGGCTCAGCTTGAGATAAACCCAATTCTAGCAAACGCCTGCTTAGTGCTTGCATGACGGCTGGGCTACCATGTGTTTGGAGCTCTACACAATCCTCTCCCGTGAAACTCGACGGGCCAGGAAACCATAGTGTAAGTGCCTCATCTATAGGCTGCTCTTCCCCATCAAATAGTGTTCGCAGAGACGCAAGTCGAGGCTTGCATAACTTGCGGCCTGAAAGCACCTTAATCACCTCGCCGCTCGCAGGGCCGCTAACGCGATATACCGAGACGCCCGCTTGCCCAGGCGCGGAGCTTAAAGAAAAGATAGTTTCAGAAGCCCCAGCAAGATAGGAGTCCGTTTTTACCAGAATGCATGATTTATCGTTTGGCCTTGTCATAGGCGAGGCTATAAGATGAAACAGAAAAAGTCGCAAAGACAAAGGATAGAGAAAAATGTTTCAGTCAACCGCAAAGCTAACCTTAATCACCCTCTTTTCTGTAGGGCTACTCGGCTGTAGCGGACAATCGAATTCAACGGAAACAAGCGTATCTGAGTCGCCTGCGCCCCCGATTTCGCTGGACCTTTTAAAATATCCGTTGGGTTCTGTCTTGAAATGTCTACCAACAGAAAACGCTCTTGTCGCCGCCCACCGCGGCACTTCGCGCGCTTGGGATATTCCTGAAAACAGCCTCGAGGCTTTAGACCGCATTATTAATCACGGTACGCTAATCGCTGAAATTGATGTCGCAGGCCTAAAAAGCGGAGAACAAATTCTCTTTCATGATGGTGTATGGGACCGAAAGAGCACGGGAAAAGGCCCTGTCGCTAGTTCAACGTGGGACCAAGCGGAAAAAATTCTTTTAAAAAGCTTTGCCGGAACACTATCGAGCGAACGCCCGCCTTTACTAACTGATGTACTAGATAGTGCTAAAGACAAAATCTTTTTAGAGATTGATTTTAAATCGAGCGCTAAAACAGATATAGTCTTGAAGCAAATTAGAGAGCGGGACATGTCGGACCAAGTCGTCCTCATTGCTTATACCTCACAACGAGCAAAAGAGCTCTACAACTTAGCACCGGAAATGATTATATCCGCGCCCGGTAATGATAGAGGTAGGGACCTAAACCCCAATAAGACATTATTGTGGATGGGGCGCGATATCTCAACCGATTTAGATCCCACCGAGACTTTAGGCTATATTGGTCTATTAGGCAAAGACGATAATAAGTCCACCAAAGCAAGCCCCAGCGTCTTTTTGGTTTCTGACTGGCCTACAGATCACTCTGCCATTATCGGTGACTTAGATAACACGAAAATGAAATCATGCCTTGATAAAACATAAGGTTATCCCTCTTTTTCACGAGACCAGTATTTTCTCCAAATCATTTCACCACCCAGACTAGATATAAACGTTTGATGAGTCTGCTTTTCATCATCTGTCAGTTTTGATAACAAAGCCATCGGGCGTTGTTTAGCCATGGTTTGGTTTGAATTCCTATACGGGTTATGGGTAGACTGCGCCGCACCATTTAATCCAAGCGATCTTTCCCGGCCTCCGCACAATTCCAGGTAAACCGCCGCCAAAAGTTCAGAGTCAACAATAGCTCCATGTTTATCACGGGCAGATAAAGAAATTCCGAAACGCTTACATAAAGCATCAAGTGAAGCTGGGGAGCCAGGAAACTTGGCATTTGCCATCGCTAAAGTATCTTTAAATTGGCTTTTCGGGATTAGCCCAAACCCGGCACGTTCTAATTCAGCATTGATAAACCCTTCATCAAATCGTGCATTGTGCGCAATCAAGGTGCTATCACCTACAAAGTCCAAAAAAGCCTGAGCCTCTTCCTCAAATTTGGGCTTACCCCGTAAAAATTCTGTTGTGAGGCCTGTAATCTGAACCACTTTCTCAGGGACTTCGCGTTGAGGATCTAAATAAGCATGAAACTGTTTTCCCGTCGGCAATAAATCAATCACCTCAATACACCCAATTTCAGTTATGCGGTCAGCACCTTTCGCATCAAACCCTGTCGTCTCTGTATCAAAAACAATTTCGCGTATGCCCGACATTACGCATCCCTCTATCCATTAACGCGGCATATCCTTTAACCGCTCCACTAATTCATGCACTGCTTCGCGTGTCTCCGGAAGAGACGAGGCTGTGGATATAACAAAATCAGCCTTTTCGCGTTTTTCTGAATCCGGCATTTGACGGCCCAAAAGCTTTTCGAACAAATCTTCTGTCATTCCTCTTCTAGAAAGAACACGCTCTCTCTGAATATTCGCAGGCGCAGACACCACAACTATATAGTCAACATCTTGATCCCCACCCGTTTCAAAGAGCAGAGGAATATCAAGTAAAACTATATCTGCACCACTCACTTTTGCCTTATGAAAAAAGGCCTGACGTAATTCACCCACCCAAGGGTGTATAAAACTCTCCAATACTGACAAATTTAAAGGGTCGGCCTGCATATGCTGGCCTAAACGTTTTCTATCAATTGCCCCCTCATGAACTGCATCAGGGAAAACAGACTTTATCAAAGGCACCGCTTTACCCCCTACTGCATAAAGTGAGTGTACGGCATTATCTGCATCAAATACCGGAACACCAAATTCCGCAAACATTTTCGCCGTCGTCGACTTACCCATCCCAATTGAGCCTGTCAGACCCAGGATAATCATCTTTCCCCGCTCTGTAGAGCAGCGTTGAGATATTCAGTCGGATCGTGGTGAATATCTGGAAATCGACCGAAGAAATGACGAAAACTAGGTCTGGCCTGTGCAATAAGCATTTCCAATCCGCCTAAAGTTCTACATCCCCTCTTTTTAGCTTCTGCGAGCAACGGCGTTTCACGTGGTGTATAAACAAGATCATAAATCAACGTATCAGTTGTTACATTTTTCAAGCTGATATCAAGAGGAGGGTAATGTGACATACCTCCCGACGTCGCGTTGACAATAATATCACTGTGAAGAACGGCATTCTCTCTTTGAGACCAAGGCAGGGCATAAACACTTGGTAGATTTAAAGATTCAATTAGGCTTTCTGCCTTTCCGTCCGTTCTATTAATAACGCGAATTTCAGGTACATTTAAGGAAAGTAGAGCCCCAATCACAGCGCGAGAAGCCCCGCCCGCGCCGACCAGTAAGACAGAGCTTTGCGCCAATTGGCTCGGATGGATATGTTGCAAGAGTGGTGCAGCAAAGCCTTCAAGATCTGTGTTGTGGGCAATCAATTGACCATCTCTTTTGAAAAGGCAATTCGCAACACCCAAAAGCTCAGCCTCAGGTGTGCGCGCATCCGCGGATAAAAAAGCCTCTCTTTTCAAAGGCATCGTAACATTCACACCTGAAATAGACGTATATTTCAAACTCTTAAAGGCTATCAAAGCATTATCTGGCCTCACTGCAAAAGGGATGTATGCTCCCGAAACATTTGAGTGTTTTAACCAATAATTATGTAGAAGAGGAGAAAGGGAATGATGTATGGGCCACCCACACACACCAGCCAATATTGGTATCGGCCTCTGAGCGCTCATGAGGCAATAACCTCTCTGATACGAAGATAATCCAACAAAGGTAAAAGTGGCAGTCCTAGAATTGAAAAGAAGTCACCTTCAACCTTCGAAAATAGTTGAGCCCCTGGGCCCTCAAAGCGATATGCCCCGACAGATTTCGTTAAAGCTTCACCCTCTGCCTCAATATAAGTGTCGAGAAACGCATCGGAAAAGTTTCTAACAGATAATGTGGTAACCGCTAAATGCCTCCAAACCACCTGAGCGTTTTCACATACAACGACGGCACCCAATAACTTATGTGTTTTCCCACGCATCAACTTTAAACGGCTCCGCACTGCATCAATCGTTTTCGGCTTATCATAGAGTTCATTATCCATGACCATGATTTGATCTGCGCCGATAACAAATCCCGTCTCTTGTCGACTAACTCTAAGCGCTTTGGCTTCAGCTAGAGCATCGGCAATATCTCTAAGGCGGGCTCCTTCTGCAAGCATCGACATCTTTATAGCTGATTCATCAACAGGTTTAGAAATAACTTCATATTCAAGCCCTGCTCCATCTAGGATTTGAGCTCGAATAGTCGATCCGCTAGCAAGAATAAGGCGTTGACTGGTTTTAAAGTGGGCCATTATGCACCTTATATAGATTGATAATTTGCGCCGCTGTTTCTTCAATCGACTTACGCGTAACGTCAATAACTTTGTAGCCCTTTTTTACAAACATACGCTTTGCTTGACGCATCTCATCTCTAACCCTGTCTTGGTCAATATAATCCGTTTGACCCATTTCCTTCAAACCCATCAACCGCTGCTCCCGAATTTGAACAATCCTATCGGGGGAGGCCACTAATCCAACGATAAAAGGTTTTGAAAAATTATCCAAAATAGCAGGCAAAGGAGCACCGGGAACGAGCGGGATGTTTCCCGCCTTGTACCCTCTATTAGCCAGATAAATAGATGTCGGCGTTTTTGATGTGCGGCTAACGCCTAGTAATATAATGTCAGCTTCAACCAAGCCCTGTACCGCCTGCCCATCATCATGCACCATCGCATAATCCAAAGCTTCGATTCGGTTATAATATTCTGCATCAAGGTTTCTCTGTGCACCGACTTCAGAAATAATTGAGGCTCCGAGATAACGTCCTAACATAGCCAACGTCGGATCAAGAATAGAAACGGTCGGAATTTTACGTTGACGACAAAATTCTTCCAAACGACGGCGTCTCTCAGGATTAACCAGAGTATAAAGTACCACGCCCGGTTTATTCTCTATTGATTGGAGAGTATGTTCGAGCTGAGTTTCGCTTCGCACAAGCGCATGAATATGTTCAAGCGCCGTTGCATTTCGAAACTGGGCCGTTGACGCCTTCATCAATCCTACCAAGGTTTCGCCCGTTGAATCAGAGACAAGATGAACATGAAAGTAGATAGCGATATTGCGTTTCACGTCGGACATAAACGCTCTTAGCTTTGCCTAAGCTAAACCTCAACACATCATCTAGGTTACAAGCTTACTCTTCTTATGCACAACAAGCCAAAGCCAAAATTGATATACCATTGCTAACAGGCAAAAATTCGAGTGACTCACACTCTTTATTCACACTTCAAAAATTTAATGTCTAATCTCTTGAGTCCTGTGAATTGTTTTTTATACAATTACAGTGTTTTACAATGTCATGAAAATAATCACACAAAACTCCAGTTTTCTGAGTTTCTCCTCACTATCCTTATAATCCACAGGTAAGAATATTCCCTGTTAGTTACAATACTTTATTATTATTTCATTCAGAAACCTTACTGAAAGGTTAATGCTGTCCACATATACAGCTTTCTACATCTATCACTTTTTTTTAAAAAATTATAAGAGAAGAATATAAGAGCTTCGGATAAGTTAAACCATAAAGAGAAAGTCATCCATGACGTCTAAAATTCTTTCCGTTTTAAACGGACAAAAAGCGGATATCCCTCCTATATGGTTTATGCGTCAAGCTGGGCGACATTTACCAGAATATTTAGAAGTCAGAGCTACAGCTAAAGATTTTATTGATTTTTGCTTCACACCTACCAAAGCGGCTGAAGTTACTTTGCAGCCTATTCGTCGATATGATATGGATGCTGCTATTTTATTTGCAGATATTCTTTTGATTCCAATAGGTTTAGGAAGAAAGGTCAGTTTTATAAAAGGAACAGGACCCGTATTAGACCCGCTCTCAATCTCTGATGTTAGTAAACTCAAGCCCTACGGGGCCGCAGACCGTATCAATTCTGTTTTTGAAACTGTCTCGCGTGTCAGATCAAAATTACGTGAAGACAAAGCCTTGATCGGATTTTGCGGCGGACCCTGGACGGTTGCAACATATATGATTGAAGGAAAGGGTTCTCCTACCAAAGAAATTGCAAAGAGATTTGCTTACGAAAATCCCGAAGCTATGTCCGACTTGCTTAGTGCTCTTGTCATATCAAGTGCAGAGTATCTAATCGGACAAGCTAGAGCCGGGGCAGACGTGCTTAAGATATTCGAAAGCTGGGCTGAGGATTTAGCGCCTGACCTTTTTGATTATCTGGTTATAAATCCCACCCGAGATATTATTAAACTCGTCAGAGAAGCTGGTATTCATGTACCTATTATAGGTTTCCCTCGAGGTGCTGGTCTAAACGTTATTCGTTACGCGCATGAAACAGGCATTACAGCTATAGCTGCGGGGACACAAATGCCGATGGACGATTTGCGCTGCGCTATTCCAGAGTCTATGCCGATTCAAGGCAATTTGGACCCATTGGCCTTGCGTATAGGCGGGAAAACTCTTCAAAAAGCGGTTGACCGCGTTATACTAGACGGGGCTTCCGGACCATATATCTTTAATTTAGGACATGGCGTGATGCCTGATGTTAAAATCGAAAATGTTCACTCAGTCGTAAACCATCTTCGCGGAAAAGAGGCTCATTATGTTTGATATGTATCTTTGGTTAAAAGCTTTTCACTTAAGTGCAGTGATTTTTTGGATGGCAGGGCTTCTCTATCTTCCTCGCTTATTCGTATATCATTCGACTGCAAAAATTGGTGGTGAGTTAGAAACAAAGATGGAAGAAGCAGAAGCTAAGCTTTTGCGAATAATAATGAATCCAGCAATGATAGCAGCGTTTGTTTTGGGTCTCTTAATCTTGATTTCAAACGCTTCACTTTATGCAGATAGCACATGGATTTTCATAAAAATTATCCTTGCTTTCAGTTTGATTGCTTATCATGGCTTTTTGGCAAAAACACGTAAAGCCTTCTTAAATGGCGGACGGCCTAAGTCAGAAAAATTTTTCAGACGAATTAATGAAGTTCCAGCTATTGTCACAGTCCTCATTATTGTTCTAGCAATTGTGAAGCCTTTCTAGTTCACTCTTGCGAAAAGAAAGGATTACAGATCCGTTGAATTCCATATTTCGAAAAATTCCCGATAATGCAGGGTAAAACTAAAATATTCGACTGGCATACCAAAAACGTCAAAAATGAAAGTCTCAAGAGGCAAGAGAATGACCTAGCTATTAGCTCATATAGTTCACTGACCTTTGGTTTATTGAATTCATCATACGGTCTGTGTATTTATGGAATTTTTAAGGGGAATTATGTGAATTTTCGTGAGAAAAACAATAAGTTGACAATTATAGTAAAATTTCCTATCAAGACATACGCACCATTCGTGTGCTTTCTCTTCCTTAAATATAAAATTTAGCTGAAGAGCCAACCCTCCCAAAACTAAGAATTAAAATGACTGAACAACCAAAATTAAACTTGGAGGGCATGACCTCCATAAGCCTGGAGACCCTCAAGCAATTTAAGCCCGCAGAGCTCATAAAGTTTGCCGAAGAAGTAGGTGTAGAAAATGCTGCTTCTATGCGCAAACAAGATATTTTCTTTGCCGTTCTAAAGGACCTCGCAGAGCGGGATATACAAATCAATGGTGCAGGCGTTCTTGAGGTTTTGCAAGATGGCTTTGGCTTCTTACGCGCCCCGGAAGCAAATTACCTCGCTGGGCCAGACGATATCTATGTCAGCCCGAACCAAATCAGAAAAATGGGACTTCGTACTGGTGACACCGTAGGCGGTGAGATTAGAAGTCCGCGCGATAATGAACGCTACTTCGCACTTACCAAAGTGAAAGAAATGAACTTTGGCACACCTGAACAAGCTCGTAATAAAGCGCATTTTGATAATTTAACGCCATTATATCCCGACCAAAGATTTCAGATGGAAATCGAAGACCCGACGCTGAAAGATAATTCAGGTCGCGTAATTGATATTGTTGCCCCAATTGGAAAAGGCCAACGTGCATTGATTGTCGCTCCACCGCGTACGGGTAAAACGGTTCTTTTACAAAATATCGCGCATTCTATCGAACGGAACCACCCCGAATGCTATGTTTTGGTTCTCTTGATTGACGAGCGCCCGGAAGAGGTGACTGATATGCAGCGCTCTGTGAAAGGTGAAGTTGTATCGTCAACATTTGATGAGCCGGCGACACGCCATGTTCAGGTTGCTGAAATGGTTATCCAAAAAGCGAAACGTTTAACGGAACACGGCAAGGATGTAGTTATTCTTCTAGACTCAATCACGCGCTTGGGCCGTGCATATAATACGGTTGTGCCTAGTTCAGGCAAGGTCTTGACCGGCGGCGTCGACGCGAATGCCTTGCAACGCCCAAAGCGTTTCTTCGGGGCGGCGCGTAATATTGAAGAGGGCGGCTCCTTGACCATTATTGCGACAGCGCTCATTGATACAGGGTCTCGTATGGATGAGGTTATTTTTGAAGAATTTAAAGGGACAGGTAACTCTGAAATTGTTTTAGATCGTAAGGTGGCAGATAAACGCATCTTCCCAGCGATTGACGTGACGAAATCTGGGACGCGGAAAGAAGAACTTCTGGTGGGCCCGGTAGAATTACAGAAAACCTATGTCCTACGCCGTATTCTTAACCCTATGGGAACAATGGATGCTATCGAGTTTTTGTTATCCAAACTGAAAGATAGTAAAACGAATTCAGACTTCTTCGAAAGCATGAATACTTAACGTAATCAAAATGCGACATAACGAAGAAGGGGTTTACGGCCCCTTTTTTATTTGCGTTTATTTAAGAGGGGCGCTGTCAACGCAGCGAATACTAATCCTGCGATTACACCTGCTAAGAGTTGAAAAGAAAGCCCCCAAATATCTCTTGCTCCAGCAAGAATATGAATTCCAAAAAATTTAGCTTTTATGGAAAATAACAGAATAATTATCGCCGTTCCGCCTGCTACTGCATATATAAAAAGACGCGAAAACTTTACGAATCTATAAATCGAGCCAGCAGCCAAAAAAGCAAGCGTTAGAGCGATGGCAATAAAAAAACCATAAGTGCTACCAAGATGTTGTAGATCATAAAGGCTTGTCGAGACTCTGTCAGAGAAGCTGATATCCGCTCCTAAACTGATTAATCTGTTCAATACAAATTGTGTTTGCGATGTAACCCCAATGAAAATCGCGATTAGGCAAGCAATGAGCCAGAATACAATACGTTTTGCGGTTGAAGCAATAGAGGTAAGTATGGTCTCAGACAGGCTCATAGTGATTCCCCTTTTGTCACTACGGACATTAAGTTAAAACAGGACCTTTAATTCATAATTTATCAGGTGTCGCCATGAAATTATTAAAACCCATTGTCGAGAGGGCCACATTCATTACTGGGATTGTTCTATTATCTGCTTGTTTGGAACCACAGCCTGCGCCGAGCTTACACGAAATTGATTCATCAAACTTTACTGTCGACGTTCTTCACAAGGGCTTATCTCATCCATGGGCTATCGCGGAATTACCGGATGGAAATTTTCTGGTTACAGAAAAGGGCGGTAAATTACTTCGGCTATCAGGGGAAACGCAAAGCGAAATTAAAGGTTTGCCGGAAGGAATATTCACGCAAGGTCAAGGCGGCCTTTTGGATGTTATGCTCAGTCCTGATTATAAAAAAACAATGAAAGTTTATTTGTCTTACGCCTATGGGACAATGGAAGAAAATGGGACGGCTCTAGCCGTGGGCACATTAAAAGGTAACCGTTTAACGAATGTGGAAACATTGTTTAAAGCTAGTCCTCCAAAATTTGCGCCGCAACATTATGGAGGGCGCATCGCCGTCCTTCCCGATGGTTCAATCATTTTAACTTTGGGGGATGGATTTGCTTTACGCGAAGACGCCCAGAAGCCTGATACCCACCTTGGTAAAATTGTCCGGCTCAACCCTTTAGGGCAAGCTCCCAAAGATAACCCATTCATAAATCAATCCGAATATAAAGCGGAGATATACTCCTTTGGTCATCGCAACGTTCAGGGGCTGACCTATGATAGCGAGACAAATACATTATGGGCGCATGAACATGGACCGCGCGGCGGCGATGAGCTGAATATAATTCAAGCTGGAGAAAATTATGGGTGGCCGATTGCGACAAAGGGCGTGGATTATAATGGGGCGCGTATTTCGCCTTACGAAAAGTATAAAGACATGAAAGAGCCCGAATATTATTGGACTCCTTCTATCGCTCCCAGTGGGCTGGAGATTTATCGAGGGCGTCTGTTTCCTAAATGGAACGGAGATGCTTTACTTGGCGGATTAGCCTCGAAAGATTTACGTCGTCTCGATATTGAGAAGGGCCGAGTGGTTAGTGAAGAAGACTTGCTCAGTGATTTGGGTTTGCGAATCCGGGATGTATTCATTGCCTCCGATGGAGCTGTCTTATTACTAACGGATGATACCAAAGATAAAGACGAAAATAAAATTAGCGGACAATTGATACGCCTTTCGCCCAAATAAAGAGAGGCGCTGTAAAAAGACAATTAAAAACCCGCTATAAAAGCGGGTTAATCTATTTGAATTGTCTTTTTAATTCGTCGGTGCGTCCGCAGCGCGGCGCATCATTTCCTCACGAAACATGGCGGCAAAGTCTGGAGGCTCCAACATGATGGGCGGAAAGCCTCCATTTTGTGTCATCTCCGCCATAATCTGTCGGGCAAATGGGAAAAGCAATCTTGGACACTCAATTAGAATGAGGGGTTGAATTTCTTCAACGCTCACGCCTTGGAACGCAAATAGACCTGCGTATTCTAGCTCTGCAATAAAGGCGACATCGTCGCCGCGCCGCGCTTCCGCACGTAACATCAAAGTAACTTCGACATTGTCATTTTCAAGCATTTGACGGCCAATCTCGATGTTGATACCAATTTGCGGGGGCTCAAGCCCTGTTCGCAATGAGTTGGGCGCATGAGGGTTTTCGAAGCTGAGGTCTTTTGTGTATTGAGCCAAAACACTCAACATTGGGCCCGACGCCGGCTCAGTAGCTTCTTCAGTTGAAGTCTCTACCGCAGCGTTTTCGCCTTCAATTGACAAACTATCATTGTCATCTGCTTTTTTCTTTGCTGCTTTTTTTGGTTTTTTGGCCATTTATGGCTCCCATAAAGAGTATTATTATATTAACGGGCTGCCTGCTATCATGACGACCCATATGTCGCAATTCCTTATTGCGACATGTCTTTGCAGACCCTATCTGGTTGTTGAGACGTATAGTTTCAACACATGGCTTAAATTTAAATTTGAAAAGACGCTCCTATGTACGAAGTCATCCTTTATGCCGCGATAGCAACCGTTGTTTGCGTTATGTTTTACAGTGTGTTGGGTAAATCTGTTGGTAAAGGCCCAGAAGATGCCATTGATCCAGATAACTATATGAAAGTGGGGAGTAAAGATGCGTCATCAGTTGTGACGCCGATTTCTCCCGAAATGGAGTCCAAAGGTTTAGGTGCTATTGCAAAGAAAGACTCGAACTTTTCTCCCGCGTTTTTTGTTGATGGTGCTAAACAAGCCTACTCCATGATTTTAGAGGCTTACGCTGCAGGGGACAGGGCAATGCTGTCCAACTTATTGGAGGCGCAGACATTGAAAGCTTACGAAGACGCTATTTCAGCGAGAGAGGCTGCAGGGCATAAGCAAGTGACGGATTTAGGCCGTTTACGAAAAACATCCATTAAATCGGCCAAGATAAATGGAAGTGTTGCCCATATTGCGGTGTTGTACGAGGCGGATTTGACCTCGGCACTTATGGATGAAGACGGAACGGTTGTTCAGGGTGACCCTGATGTCTTGTCTTCAATCTCTGAAGTCTGGACCTATGAGCGGGATTTAAAATCATCAGATCCAACGTGGCGCTTATCTGATGTTGAGCCATCGGGAGGCGATAACCTTGAGGCTGACCCGTCTCCTGACACAAAGCCTTCTGTTTAAAAATGAAGCGTTTTGTTTTTGTCTGTCTCTTTGCGGGACTTTTCGCTCTTTCGGCTTGTTCAACAACGAAAACCCAAAAAGATTTTGAGAACGGATATAAGAACTCTCCTCCTGTTCCCGCGGAACCTTTGCCAAACATTCCCTTATCGCCGCCGATAGCTGATCCCAGGCCTCCGGTGGGAGGAATACCTGTTGAGCCTTTAATTGAAACTTCTTTCTGGTTTGATAAAATGGAGGGGTGGGCGCAGGCGGACCATGGTCCCGCAATGGACGCTTTTCGCCGGACTTGCCAAAGTTGGTCAAAAGCTAATCCAGATGAACTCTTAAACCCAAATCTACCGCAATATGGACATTTTCGTGACTGGCTACCAGCTTGTGACAAATTATTGGCATTGGAGCGTGACTATGAAGGCGACAGTAACAGGGAAGCTCGATCTTTTTTTGAAAGTGAGTTCTCCCCCCTCTCTCTTATCACCTCAACAGAGACGGAAGGGCTTTTAACCGGATATTATGAGCCTGAAATTGATGTGCGCTTGATGGCTGACGCCGTTTTTTCTGAACCTGTTCTGGCAAAACCAACAGATGCAAGAGTTCTGTCTTTACCTCGCTCAAAAATTGATTCGCGCTCGTCGCGCGTGATAGCCTATGGCCGTCCGATCGATGTTTTTTTCATGCAAATTCAGGGGTCGGGTCGTCTGAGATTCAAGGACGGTCGTAGCTTGCGCGCCGCTTATGCGGCCAATAATGGCTATCCTTATAAATCCATTGGAAGGGTTTTGGTCGAGCGTGGAGAGATGACATTAAGTCAGGCTTCAAAACAAGCGATTGAAGGTTGGATGCAAAAGAATGGTCCTAAAAAAGCAAAGGCCCTTATGAATAAAAATCCGCGCTATATTTTTTTTGCAGAACAGGCCATCAAATCGGGAGAGGGTCCAAAGGGTGCCATGCGGGTTCCATTGACAGCGATGGGGTCTATTGCCGTGGATCCGCGCTATCACCCTTACGGAGTATTGGCGTGGCTTGAGACAACCCTTCCACAAAAAGGTGGGGATTACCGGGGTAAGCCTACGGGTCTTTTGGTGTCTGCTCAGGATACAGGAAGCGCTATTCGTGGCCCGTTGCGGGGTGATTTATTTTTTGGATCAGGAGTGCAAGCAGGCGCGAAAGCAGGTGTAATGAAACAC
>CAZMEN010000027.1:0-34468 GCA_964565335.1 uncultured Algimonas sp.
GTGATGTTTTTAATCGCGCGGCCCGTAAAGCGCTCATCGACATTTTGAATATTATTTAAATAAGTCCCGATCTTAGCAAGGGTATCAAGTCTGCCGAGGTCTTTTGTGGTCTGCCCATAGACTTTTATCAAGCCGTCCTCTTGCGGTTTGCTATGGGCCTCAAAACTGCGGGCCACGGCTTTTTTAATTTGTTGCGTTTCAAACAGCTTATGTTTGCCGACAGGGATGTTGTGGTTCTTGCCCATCAATATGTGCAGAATATCGATATAGTCTTCGCGCGATTGCGGTCCGTCTACAAGGAACCTTGCGCCGGCCCGTTGCCGCAGCGCATCATCGACATTTTCGGGATAGTTGGAGAACATACCAAAGGTACAATTGCCGCGCACAACCGTATTGGCCCCCGCAAAACTCTCCATCAGCACGGCGGTAATCTCAAGCTGCCCAGCGGAGCTTTGGCGGTCACCGCGTTTCCCGGCGAGCTGGTCGATATCATCAATCGTGCCAAAACCGATGACGTTGGGGTCAATCACATTGTTGAAAAAGGACTTGGCATTTTGGGCCGATTTGCCCTGATAGCTGTCAATGCTCTCCGTGGAAAGATTTTGATAGCGAAAGGGGTAACCTGCATTTTGGCAATAATCATGGATGAGCCCCGCCATCATCTGGATAAGAATGGTCTTACCCGTGCCGGGTTTGCCGTCGCCCATAAAGGTGAAGATAAAGCCGCCGAGATCGACAAAGGGATTGAGCTTGCGGTCAAAATCATAAGCCATAATCATTTTGGCTAGCTTCATCGCTTGATATTTCGCGATGTGGTTACCGACGATTTCATTCGGTTTCTTGAACGTCATGGTCAGCTTTGACCCTTTGGTTCGAGAATAGGGCGTGAAACCGTTTATGTCGAAATCATCGGCTTCGACGCGGTAACTGACAGAGGTGAAAGGGTCGAGCCGCGCCACATTTGAGGCGCGTAAGGCGACCTTGTCCAAGAGCTTTTCTAGAAACGCCGTCACAACAGGAACCAGCTTTTCTTCGCTATCAGCGAACAAAGCGAGGTCTTGGTCCAGCTCCCATAAAGCGCCCGTCAGGGCGAGCTGTGCATTATCGGTCAGCACTTCTTCGACTTCGCCGATATCGACATTGAGGTCGGCGGCGTCGGCGTGAGCCGTGGAAAGCAAATAGCTCGCCATATTGGCAAAGACATGGAGGCTGATAATGGCGGCGGCGGAAAGGCCTTCGCTGAACTCGGCCTTTTTGCCGGCGGAGAGATTGCCCGAGAGGTTCTCTTTCATCAGCGTGGATAAGCCCGTCTGATCGCCATATTGATCCGCAACGACCATGGCGGTCGCGAGTGCGCGGCGCAGGACGTGCAGAACATTGGCCTGCATCGGGCTGACGAGCGCATCGCCTTCATCCGCGCCGTAAACGCGGTTTATTAAATGTACGCCTTCAGGGCGGGCTGTGGATTGCGTCACAAGGCCGGGTGTGGTGGAACGAAAACGGCGGCGCGTGCCAATGCCGGGCGAGCGTTCGCTTGAGGCAGTTTTTTTCACGTCCTGCTTTTTCGCCAAGCGCGGCGTGTGATCAAACCCGTCCAAAAGCGCTTCAGCCGCCGCATATTTCTCGCGAATTTGCGCTTCTTTCAGTTCCATCAAATTTCCGGAATTAGACATAGTGTCCCTTAGCTATAACTTAAAATCTTTTTGTTCTTACCGACCACATATTTGCGTGTGCCTCTGAAATGCTTGGCCTGTTTTTCTTCGAGCACTTGATAGGCGCGGTGAGGAATAATTAGGGAGCGCTGCACATCGGTGGCGCCGCTTTCTTTTCCTGCGAGGCCTGGATCCAGTTTGAAAACCTGCCTTTCGGATTTTTTGAATATACCCGTCTTTTCTTTGAAGGTGTCCTCTGACAGAAGCGATTCCACCGTCCAAGCAAGCGCCCAATCCAGCCCTGGCTGTCCGCTGGCTTCTGAGAGGACATCACGAAGCGGACCGTGTTGCTCGGTAAAGGCATGGCTATACATTGGCCCCAAATGGAAGCGCCGTAATAATTTTGGGTGCAGACTGTCAAAGTCCGAGTCAAAGCCTTTGGCGATTGTCAGGAGCTTTAGCCCCGATACGGCCTGCGCCATCAGGTGTGATTGCACTTGCGGCCAACGCCGTTCGTCATGAACGAGGGCGCGTGACGCAGTGTCTTCTAATTCCATCAGATAAACTGCGGGTAAATTGGTTTGACTATCATAAGACGCCCAATGGACGAGATAGCTCCTCCGCGTATCATTCTTGCCGTCACTCATACTTTTACCGACCCAGACTAATTGCGGGTGGTTTTGCGTCAGAAATAAATTCTCCTGCGCCAGATATTCATAATAAAGGCGCTGGCTCATTGCATATTGCAATTTCGTCGGAGAGGATTTCTCTGTCAAAATATGGTTGACCATATCCTTTTTCAAACGCTCCTGCGTTGGCAGGGATTTGAGATGGATTTTGGCCTGTGTCGCGTCAGACGCCATTTGCATTAATTCCTGAAAGACAGGAAAGCCGCTTTCTGACTTATCAATACTGATACCCGCGCTTTCGCGGTCTCCAATACGGTGGGACATTAAAAACTTATAGGACAGCGCCGTAAAGGTATTGGTCAGAGCCCCGAGATAGGATGACAGAATGCGGGCTTCCGCTGTTGTAATCAGCTTCTCTTTGTTCGACAGCGCAGCCACATCAGAGAGATGCAGCATGATGCGCTCGAACTTGGCAAAATAGCGCCGGGTCGCCCGGGCGCTATCGAGCACTTTATGATCAAACTGGAGTTGCTCTAAAGCCGACACTTATTCACCGTAGGCGTTGGCGTCATGCTTCTCGACAATCTTCTCAAAGCGGCGGGCAAAGCGCTCATCGGCTTTGGCTTTTTCTTCGAGGACTTTGCGAGCAAAGACGATATGGTCTTCGTGCGCTTCCATCATTTCGGCCATTTTATTATTGGTGGCCGCTCCGATGGCCGACATTGCCACTTGCGCTTCTTTATCCGTCGCCACACCAATCTCGTTGATTTTATGGGCCACATCTTGTTGTTGCGCTGTCTTTAAGGACTTCGACAAGGCATCATACAGAATGACGCGCTGTTTTGTGTCGGTTTGCAATTTGTTGATAAGTACCATTTGTGTAGCAGCTTGGTTCTGTAAGCTGTCTACCCAAGTCTTACCCTTTTCAATATAACGCTCCAGCGTTTGCGACTCGGCCAATTTGACTTGCTCTTGTTGCGCCAGTTCATTGTAATTCGCGTTCACGGCGGCCAGTTCGGATTCCAGCTTGGCACGTTTCTTAGCGTCCTGTTCAACAGAGAGCTTGTTTTCCAGCTCGATGATTTTCGGATCCATGGCGAGTAAATCAGCTTTAATCTGCTCTAAGGCTGTCACAGCGGCTTCGCGGTTCGTTAATGTGAGGCCGAGATTCGCCTGTACTTGCTCCTTGTGCATTTGCAGCTGGTTGAGCTGATCCTGCAACATAGTTTGAATGGTGTTGGATTTGGAAATCAAATCCTGCAATTTGTCCTCAATTGATGCTGTGCGGATACGCTCTGAGCGTAAAGCTTCTGCGCGCTGCTTAGAGAAAATCCCGACGAATTTTTCCCAACCGGTGCGGTCGCGCATTTTGTCAAAGTCTTTGGAAAATCCGGCTGTGACATCATCAAGCCCTAAAATGAGCTCGGCAATATTGCCGTTCATAAGGTCAGCGTGGGCATGGACGTCATCCAATGATGCATTTTCGATATCGATCGTGATATCTGACCCCATTTCCATTTTTTGGCGGGCGCTCTCTATTTGTGATGACAGCGCCTGAATTTTGGCTTGCGCTTCCGCGACTTCTTGCTGTGACTTTTCTATCTGCGTCTCAAAATTGGACATATATCCCCTCTCTCTTTCAAAAACTTCCTGTCCCATAGACATAGGAAGGCTGGCGCAAATTTCAATCAGAATCGTGTTGCAAAATCTCCCATTTTATGGGGGTTTTCGGCGTTTTACCGTGGCGGCACACGGGAAAAGTCATCCGCGAAAAAAATGAAATATTTTATGATTTTCCGACTCACTCGGCGCGATTTAGCCTTTGGAGTGACTTTCGGACTGCGCTTTCATGACGGCCTCAATAATCCGGCAGGCCTGTTCAAAGGCGCCTTGGATTGATAAATCCGATGTATCGAGCATGTGCGCGTCTGCGGCGGGCTTTAGCGGGGCGTCTTTTCGGCCCATATCGCGTGCGTCGCGCTCTTGCAGTTGAGCCAAAACGACATCGACCGTTATGTCCTCGCCATATCCGACCAGTTCGGCATGACGGCGCGCGGCTCGGATGTCCGGTTTGGCGTCGATATAGAGCTTCACATCCGCGTCAGGGCAAATCACTGTGCCGATATCCCGCCCGTCCAATACCGCGCCTTTGGCGGCGAAATCTCGTTGGAGAGTGAAAAGAGCTTCGCGTACGGAGGGGTGGACCGCCACTTTAGAGGCTGCGGCGCCGACAGATCCGCTTTTGAGGTCGGGGTCAGATAAAACTGTTTCTAAATGTTGAGAGGGTAGCGCCAGAGCTGCGGTTTCGGCCGTTTTAGGGTCGTTGGGGTCTCCGCCGTTATCTAAAACGGCTTTTGCGACCGCGCGGTAGAGTTTTCCTGTATCCAAGTAATCAAGACCATAATGCGCCGCCAAGCGTTTTGCGAGTGTCCCTTTGCCCGAGGCAAAAGTGCCGTCAATCGCAATGGTTTTTGGCGCTATGGGTTTCAGAGATGCCATCAGGCCTCTATCTTTGCCCCGATTGTAGCCATAATGTCAAAAAAGCTCGGAAAGCTTGTTGCAATCATAGAGGCGTCGTCAATCTGAACGGGCTTCTTTGACGCCAAACCCAAGACAAGGGCACTCATGGCGATGCGGTGATCATGATGCGTTTTAACTTTCCCGCCGCCTTTGATGGGGGCTCCGCCAGACCCCGTGACGGTCAGGCCGTCTTCGCGTTCTACGACCTTTACGCCGTTAGACGCTAGCAGCGCCGCCGTTGCGGCAATACGGTCGCTTTCTTTGACACGCAATTCGCCAATACCGTTCATAATGGTTGGCCCGCTGGCGAAAGCGGCGGCAACGGCCAGAATAGGATATTCGTCAATCATAGATGCGGCGCGATTCTCCGGTACATTAATCCCGACGAGTTTTGAATATTTGACTTCGATGTCGGCGATGGTTTCGCCGCCGGATTTGCGGAAATTATCTGCCCGCAAATATGCGCCCATGGCCGTGAGGGCTTCGAACAATCCTGTGCGTGTCGGGTTCATCATCACATTTTCAACAATAATTTCAGAGCCCGGCGTAATCAGCGCAGCGACAATCATAAAGGCGGCAGATGACGGGTCACCGGGGACGGTCACCTTTGTTGCCTTGAGACGTGCTGGCCCCGTGACACTGATATGGGTGGCGTCATTACGTGATTTCGTTTCAACAGGCGCGCCAAAGGCGCGGAGCATGTTTTCCGTGTGGTCGCGGGTAAGCGTTGGCTCAATTACAGTAGTTTTGCCTTCTGTGTTCACACCGGCCAATAAAATTGCTGACTTAACCTGCGCGGAGGCATGGGGCGGCTGATAATCTATCGGCGTCAGTTTGCCCGCGCTTTTCAATATTACGGGGAGGCGGCCTGTTTCGCCAGCATCTGTTGTACGGGCCTCAGCCTCTGCGCCCATCTCGCGCAAAGGATCAAGAATGCGGTTCATAGGGCGACCGGAGAGCGACTCGTCGCCCGTAAACGTCGCTTTGATTTTATATCCAGCGGCTGCGCCCATGATGAGACGGACACCGGTGCCGGCATTCCCGCAATCAATAGGTTTGCGCGGTGACTTGAATCCGGCCTCGCCAACCCCTCTCACTGTCCAGATTTCGTTCTTTGCGGAAATTTTAGCGCCGAGTGATTTCATCGCGCTGATGGTAGACAGTATATCGGCGCCGTTCAGCAGGCCGGTGACTTCCGTTATGCCTTCGGCCATCGCGCCGAAAATAATGGAACGGTGAGACATAGATTTGTCGCCGGGTGCCCGTACCCGCCCTGACAGAGGCGGGCTCTGAAACGCTTTGGCTGGGGCCTTTGGGGAGGATTGGGCACGCGACATATATAAGGCCTGACATCCATTGATGGTTGACTTGATTAACCGAGCCGCTAAGACGCGGTTTGACTAGCGGGATGCGGGTATTACATTGCCCATTTTTTCACGCAACTTAAAAATTTCTTGCGCAGTACAAACATTGAATAATGTGCTACGCACTCATGAAAAAGGACGCGACCCTTATGGCAAAAAAGGTTGACCTCGGCACCAAACGTGTATGCCCTGAATGTGATGCTAAATTTTATGATTTAGGGAAAGATCCTGCCCTGTGTCCGATGTGCGCGACAGAAACCCCGTGGGATGAATTTAACGTTATTCCTATCCTCCCATCCTCTCAGCTCCCGCCCGAGCCGAAAGATGAAGATGACGACGATGAGGATGAAGACGCCGAAGCGAAAGCTGAGGTTGATGAAGAGGATATCGACGAAGAGGAAGAGGCGGCGAAAGAGCTTGAACTTGACGGGGACGATGTTGCGGTTATCGGCGGTGCCAAAGGCGGTGATGATGAGCAGCCAGGTTATGACGGGTATTCCGAAGATGAAGACGAAGATGCGGATGCCGCTCTTGTCGCGGATGACGACGATAATGAGATGCCGCCGCCGGACGATAATAGCGACTTGGACGATGACGAGGAAATTGAAATCTAGTCCATTTGTGTCTGCACCTCTACGGATGACGCAAGTCAAAGTAATTTCATCAAGACGGCAAATGTCGTCTTGACCCCTCCAGCGCAGGAGATTAAACGGCGCACTCATCTTGGAATGGGGCCTTAGCTCAGTTGGTAGAGCGCTTGCATGGCATGCAAGAGGTCAGGGGTTCGACTCCCCTAGGCTCCACCATTCACTCTTTCGACGAACCGGCGAACTTCCCTCGCGTAGAATAATGCCGTATTCAGTCATCCGTCTCTGTGGGCGATTTTCGAGACCGCTTAGATTTTTAAAAGTTGCTAGAACATGCCAACGGCGACATTATTAGATACATGCGCCAAGCGGCCAATTTCAACACAAGAGGTGCTAAAAAGAGCAGAGCGCAAGGATCCACAGAAGGCTACCGTTATGAGAAAAACGGTGTAGTGCAAGAGCGAGATATAAACGGACAAATCTTAAATCACTTCCTAAGAGACTAGGGAAATAAATCTATATGGGTGAGTATAATGTTGAAATGAAAAAACTGATTTCCATATCAATTTCATTATTCCATGCTTCGAAAGAAGAGAGAAGGAATCAAAAAGAACTTGGTAATATAATTGAAGGAATAGATGATGAACTATTAAGCTTGGAGAGTTTGAGTGATTGGACGGCCGGAATTTTACTATCTTCAAATTCTGAAAGTAAGATTAAAGGCGTTCAAATTAAAGAAGATATGACATTAATCGAAAGAAATTATGTAAGAAGTATAGAAGAATGGGCTATTGAAATTTCAACAAAGTTTCCAACAACTTCATCTTATGCACACTCAATTCTTATGCAATGGTATCTCATAAAAGATAAATACGAAATGTATGCGCAAACCAAGATATAAATATTTTAACGCTTTCAGTCGTTTTTTGGAGGTGAGAGTATACAATATAGGCTTATTATATCATTTTTTGGTTTTAAAACTAAAAGGATTTGAAGGTTCTCCATAGATCATAAGCTTAATATTTGCTCCATAATTAGATAAAAAAATCAAATCGTGAGGCGAGAAGGTTGGCGCTAATTCTTTTGAGAAATAAGCTGCATCTCTTGCACCTAAGCTGAACGATATAAGTGTCCCGAAATTCCCAACAACAGCGTATCGAATTACTGGTTCAAGAGCAGATAGATATTGATTATCTGTATGTAATGACAGTTTAAACTTCCCAAGTTCAGAAGCCATGTTCGCGATAGATAAGGTGATGAAGTTCTGAAACTCATAGGTTAGACTTTGGCGAACATGCTTGATAAGTAGCTCGTCCCCAAGACACATAAATTTTTCAATCCCGCATTTTCATTTCATTTTATGTCTGATCACAAAGTAACAAAATGCCCTGTTTTTCAAGGAATTTGAGGTGAGACTAGTTCTGGCCTGACTGGCTACACCACTATTCACTGGCGAAAGTTTTGATGGATTTGTCAGCACTATCTTCCCGCTCAGATTTTAGAATATGTGCTTTGGTAACCCGTTTAATCAGCGCCTGATCTGTTTTCGTTGCGTTGGGCGTGACGCCGCCGGCTTTGTTATGTTAACTAAGTGAACCGCTGTGTTACTGAAACTGAGGAATATTCGTGCTTATTAAGGGCTGCGTTTCATTTTTTCGTAAGACGAAGAATAAGCCGATTGTCATGATTTCTAGGGCGATATTTAGACTTAGCGCTCGACTTTATTCTTAAGTTGTGTAAAAAAATGTAAAAATTACATAAATTTACATTTGGGGATAATATGAGCAGTTCATCAGGGCTAAAGCCTAATCTAAGCTTCTTCCAAATTTGGAATATGGCGTTTGGTTTTTTCGGTTTGCAAATCGGATTTGGTTTGCAGAACGCCAATGCGAGCCGGATTTTTCAAAGCCTTGGCGCTGATGTAAATAGTCTTGCCTTGTTCTGGCTCGCCGGGCCTGTAACCGGGCTCATCATGCAGCCGATTATAGGTTATTTGTCAGATAATACATGGGGACGTTTTGGTCGTCGTCGACCATACTTTTTCATCGGCGCTGTGCTGGCATCAATTGCCTTACTTTTCATGCCGCATTCGCCTGCTTTATGGATTGCCGTAAGTTCGCTGTGGATATTAGATGCCTCTTTAAATATCTCGATGGAGCCTTTTCGTGCATTTGTCGGGGATAAGTTGTCGTCTCACCAGCGTACACTTGGCTATGCCATGCAGGGATTGATGATCGGCGCGGGTGGTTGGCTTGCCTCAAAACTTCCAAACTTTCTGACGAATGCAGGCGTTTCTAATCAAGCCGAGATTGGAACGGTTCCAGAATCCGTCGTCTACGCCTTTATGATTGGTGCCGCACTCCTCTTCGCTTCAGTCTTATGGACGATTGTCACGAGTAAAGAGTATTCCCCTGACGAGTTGGCAGAGTTTGAAGCTGCAGATACATCAGAGCTGGCACAAGCTCGGCAAGCGCAAAGGCCTGTGCCCGAAGCCAAGTTTTTTAAAAAATGGGGCGCAATTGTAACGCTTTTAGGTGTTCTTCTTACGGCCTGCATCTTTATTTTTGAAACGGAGAAGCAGTTTATTATTTTCTCCTCAGGGGTAACAATTATAGGCCTATTTTTCCTGTGGCATGGTGTGTTGCAAAACGCACCAAAAATGCTCGGGACCGTTTTGGATGACCTCGTAACGATGCCGCTGATTATGAAGCGTTTGGCGCTTGTACAATTTGCAACATGGTTCGCTTTTTTTGTGATGTGGGTGTATTCAGATCCTGCCTTTGCAGCGCATCACTTTGGGACCTCAGATGCGTCGACCGAGGCCTATGGTACGGCAAGCCTCGTGAAAAATAATATGTTCGCTGTTTATAATTTGGTGCCTATTTTCTTCAGTCTTCTTCTCCCCTTCTTTACGCGCAGTATTGGATTGAAAACGACATATGCCGTTGCATTATTGCTTGGCGGCCTAGGTTTAATTGCAATCTACGCTTTACCTATGGGGCAGTTTTTAGGAGATGGGCTAAAGTTTGGGTGGTTTACAGCATTTGAAACGAAGTTCCTTTTATCTGCGATAGGTATTGGTATTGCTTGGACCTGTGTGTTGACTTTACCTTACGCGATTTTGGCAGATGCCTTGCCTGCAGAAAAAATGGGGACCTATATGGGTATTTTCAATTTCTTTATTGTCTTACCTCAGTTGATCGTAGGCACGGTCATGGGGCCCATAATTAAAACGGTTTTCGGAGGCAATGCGATTTACGCCATTGTGTTGGCTGGTGCTGTGATGATTGTCGGAGCTCTCTTGCTAATCATTTTTGTGCCTTATAAGAGGTCTACTCGTTCATAGGGCTGAATATGGCAAAGAAGATTAGATTAGAGGATTTGGCCGAGATTGCAGGCGTTTCTATCGCAACTGTGTCGCGCTCCTTGAATGATAGCCCCGCTGTAAATGAGCAGACTAAACGCGAGATTTGGAAACTTGCTCGTGAGAATGGCTATAATTTACGCCCGACTATGCCAGCCTCGCTTGATCGAGCAATGGCGACCATCAGTATTGTTATTCCGCAGCCACAAGGGCGTGAAGGTTGGATGCTTGATCCCTTCTTTCAGGAATTAATTGGTGCCGTCGGAGAGGCTGCAAGAGAAAGGAAATGTGATCTGCTTATTTCGCACGCTGCTCCGCAAAATTATGATGATTTATCCCGCTTAGTTGATCTCAACCAATCCGAGGGCGTCATTATTTTGGGGCAAAGCTTTCTTCATGAACGTCTTAATCGATTGGTCGGTCATTCAACTCGTTTCGTAGTTTGGGGAGGGCAATTACCTGGTCAGCTTTACTGTTCTGTCGGGACAGATAATGTGCGGGGCGGGAAGCGCGCTACGGCGCATTTGGCAAGGCTTGGCCGTAAACGCATCGCGTTTTTTGGCGATACAGAGGCCCCGGAAATCGGACAGCGTTATGATGGATATCGACAAGCGCTTGAAGAGGCAGGCTTAGACTTCGATCCCGCTTTAGTTTCACCGGCCCATTTTAAAATTGAAAGTGCGGAAGCGGCTGTTGATGCATTGGTCACGAGCCGCACGGAGTTTGATGCCATTTTTGCCAGTAGTGACTTAATTGCCGTAGGCGCAATTCGTGCGTTACAGCGCAATGGTCTTAGCGTGCCTCATTCGGTGGCTGTTGTGGGGTATGATGATGTCCAAATCGCGCGTTATAGTCGCCCGGCATTAACGACTATTCGCCAAGACCTTTCAAAAGCAGGAAGCCTTATGGTAGCGAAGTTGTTAAATGCAAAAACCGCTCAGGACATCATATCAGAACGATTACCCACAGACCTGATTATGCGAGAGTCTTGTGGAGCTTAATCAGAGCGCGACGCTGATGAACCCGCTATAGGCTGGCAGCATGCCCTTTTCAGGATTGCGACCAATTGATATTTCTGCCTTTATCGCGAATATTTCCGGCAATGATTGTGAGGATGCTGTTAAATTAAAAGCACATAGTCGTGTTTCTGTTTCGGTAAAGCGTTTGATCAAAAGTAGCTCTGAGGGCGCGTTTAAAAACTCAATATCCCCGACCCTGATTGCGGGGCTTTTCTTTCTTAAAGATAATACAAGGCGATAAAAATTTAGCACAGAATTTTTATTCCGATTTTGCGCCGTAACACTTTTTGAGAGGTGTCGATCATCCACAGGGAGCCACGGTTTTTCCTCAGAGAAACCGGCGCATCGGTTGTCTTGGCTCCATGGCATAGGTGTTCGCGCGCCGTCGCGCCCTAAAGTCTCCGGCCAGTTGGTAATGGCTTCCGGGTCTTGCAAATCTTCAAAGCGAACATCGGATTGAGGAAGGCCCAGCTCTTCTCCTTGGTAGACGAAAATATTGCCGCGGAAAGAAACAAGGAGGGCGGCTAATAACTTCGCATATTGATTTTCTTCACAGTTACCGCGCCAGCGGGATATGGCTCGCGGTGCGTCGTGATTGGAAAAAGCCCAGCTTGGCCAACCTTCATCGGGGGTGCCGGGCCATTCGGAGAGTGTCTCTCTAATAAGTTTCGCTGAAAGGTCAGCGGCATAAAGAAAGTCAAAAGCATAGGCCGAATTCAGCCGATTTTTGCCTTCGGTAAAGGTTTTCATTTCCGCCATTGGAAAAGGCCCGCCGACTTCGGCGACAGTGAACCGTCCGGGGAACTCATCAATCACGGCACGAACACGCTCCAGAAATTTTGGAATATCCGGGTGAGACATGGAGTTTACATGTCGTTGAAAATCAAAAGGTCGTGTTGGGGGGCGTTTAAAGATGGTTTCAACGGGGTTATCTTTCAGGTCGGGGTCATGCATACCAAAGTTTAGAGCGTCTAATCTGAAACCGTCCACGCCGCGTTCCAACCAGAAACGTGTTATATCCAAAATGGCTTCTTGAACGTCTGGATTGTGCAAATTTAAATCAGGTTGCTCGACCAAAAAGTTATGCAGATAATATTGCCCGCGTCTTGCATCCCATTGCCAAGCGCCCATGCCGAAGACAGATTGCCAATTATTGGGTGGGGTTCCATCTGCGTTAGCGTCGGCCCAAACATACCAGTCTGCTTTTGGATTTGTCCGGTTTTGACGACTTTCCTCAAACCAAGCATGTTGATCAGAACTGTGTGAGTAAATTTGATCAATAATCACCTTCAGCCCTAACTTATGGGCCCGCGCAATTAACCGATCGAAATCAGCAAGGGTGCCGAAGACGGGGTCTACATCGCAAAAATCAGAGATGTCGTATCCAAAATCGGCCATAGGAGATGTAAAGAATGGGGACAGCCAAATCCCGTCGACGCCTAAAGAGGCAATGTGGTCTAAGCGCTCAATAATGCCAAGAATATCTCCGACGCCGTCCCCATTGCTATCCTTAAAACTACGGGGGTAAATTTGATAAATAACCGCGCCTTTCCACCATGTAACATCCTCTTTTGGAGAGATGCGGTGGGCGTCTTGGGGGAGCAAGCGCGAAACGGATGTTACAGTTTCAGACATGCGTTCACTTATTTTCTAAATCGTGATGAAGACGTAGATGAACGACATACTGTTAGACCAAAGGCTGGCAGCTTCAGGCTAATATTGCCTGTTGTATTCATTTCTCCGCAATGGCCCATGAGGGACTGTAGGTCTGAAGAGCCCGTATCAATATTTAAATTTATGTCACGACTTTCTGTTCCTGTATTGGCGGCGACAATATACTCATGACCTGTTTCAGGGTCGAAGCGTGAGAACGCAAAGATATGCCCGCCTTTTTCTGTCAATCGAGAGATCATTTTGCCATGAGAAAAGGCAGCGTGAGTTTGGCGAATCGAGGCGGTTTTTGCAATGTAACGATAGAGGGGGTGGTTGGTGTCAAAATTACTCTCCGCCGTTGTCGCATCTGTTCCAATCAGGTTATTGTCATTGTAAACAGCAACTTGGCTTGGGAATAATGTTTCGCGCGCGAGTTGATCATTGCCGTCCGAAACGAAACCTTGTTCATCACCGGAGTAAATAACCGGCACGCCTCGCATAAACATCATCAAGCCATGAGCGAGTTTGGTACGGGCTAACAACTCATCCTGACTCATTTTAGGGTTTTCCGCCTTCACCATGCCTGAAAAACGACCCATATCGTGATTGCCCAAGAATGTAGGTTGTGTGCGCCCCATTTTAGTCGCATCTGCATATAGGGCATCTGCCCTTAAGAAGGTATCAAATCGATCCGTGCTGGTTTTACCGCTGACGACTTCAAACACAGCAGCTTGGAAGCCAAAGTCCAAAACCTGATCAAAGCCATCTACGCGCGTGAACCTGGCCAGAGCTCCAGGATCAGGGTCGTAAACTTCGCCAAACATATAGAAATTCGGTATACCTTCACTCGCGGCGTGTTCTTTCATGGCTGGCAAAAACTGTTTCCAAAAATTCGGATTAACATGTCGTGTCGTATCAATGCGGAAGCCGTCCATTTTATAGTCGGAAATCCAACCTTTAAAAATATCAATCATACCCTCAACTACAGCAGGATGTTCCGTGAAGAGGTCATCAAGGCCAGCAAAGTCACCATATAAGGAATTTTCTCCTTCGAATTTTGTCTCACCACGATTGTGATAATATTGAAGGTCATTCAACCAAGCGGGCGTTTTGACGTTTTCCTCGCCTGCCGGAATGTAAGGTGTATAGGCGTAATTCGGGTTGGTCAGCTTAGCAAAATTTTCCGTCGTTTGATGATGATCTTCGTCGCCCATAAAGCCTTGGTTAATAGAGGGGCCATTTACATCACCGCGCGTTGTGTAGGGGTAGTTTGCCACGCTACGATAGTCGCAACTCTCAACTTTATCTGCCTCAGTATAATTTGGATCATAGCACTCGCGGTAAGAGATAACATCCGCTGTGTGGTTGGTAATGATGTCCAAATAAACCTTTATATTCCGCTTATGTGCTTCATCGACAAAGGTCTTTAGCTCTTCATTTGTGCCCAAATGAGGATCCACAGAAGTGAAATCCGTGATCCAATAGCCGTGATAACCAGCACTTTCTTGACCAGGCCCGCCTTGAACGGGCTTGTTTTTATAAATCGGTCCGAGCCAAATCGCATTGGCGCCCATGCCTTTGATGTAATCAAGACGTTCGGTGAGGCCTTTCAAGTCCCCGCCATTGTAAAATCCTTTGTGAGTCGGATCAAAACCATGGTCAAGTTTGCCGCCTGGGAAACCGCCCGTATCATTTGAAGGATCACCATTTTCGAAACGATCCGGTAGCATGAAGTAAACGACGTCCTCTTCAGGCGGGCGTGTAATATAGTTAGAAAAATTAAAGTTTTGAGGGGCTTGACGGGTTTCATTCATAACCTTTTGAGGGTTTTCGGATGCAGCAGCCGTCGTGCTTGTTTTGGGCTGGCAGACCATTATCGCCAATGCCGATACTGTCAGGAGTACGAAACGATCCATAGATTTAAAGGGCATAAGGCACATCTCTTTTTATTCTTCTGCGTCCACTTAATAGCCTGTTTTTTGAAAATGAAAAGAGAAATGTAAAAATTTACATTAAAAATACTGGCAATTTACAGCTAGGTAGAGTCATGAATATATAAAAAGTATAATGAAAACAATTATTTATGAATTTCATAGTGATATTCTTGCAACAGTTTCTTGGTGAATCGAAAAATATTTATGAAATTATTTGCAAAAATCATGAAAATTTGTGTAAGACGTAATTTATAATCGGAGGGGGAAGTGCGTGCGCCGCTCTTTTACCGAACTTAAGCCTGATCATAAGGGCGTGTCGCGAAGGGAAAACAAATGACATCTATGAAGTTTATGAAGCGTGCTTATTTAGCAAGCGCCGCCGCAACGGCCCTCACACTTGCCATGAGTAACGCAGCAAATGCGCAAGACTCTGACGTAGAGGAAATTAGCGATGAGGTTGTCTCTACGGGTATTCGCCAATCTATAGAGAATAGCTTGCGCCTCAAAAAGAACAGTTCTTCTATTGTTGAAGCGATTACCTCAGAGGATATCGGTAAGTTGCCGGATGTTTCAATCGCTGACTCTTTAGCGCGCCTTCCCGGTGTGACAGCTCAGCGCGTACGTGGTCGCGCGCAACAAATTTCTATTCGTGGGTTAGGGCCAGACTTCTCAATCGCTTTGTTAAACGGGCGAGAAGTGGTTTCTGCGGGCAATAATAGAGGTATCGAGTTTGACCAATTCCCCTCAGAATTAATTTCTCAGGGCGTCGTATATAAAACTCCGGATGCACGCCTAGCGGCTACCGGTATAGCCGGTGCCGTTGACTTGCGTACGGTTAAGCCACTGGATTACAATGACAGGCAAATTAATTTATCTGGTAAATACGTCCTCAATGATAATGGTGCCCTGAACCCAGATTTTGGGGCCGATGGATACCGCCTATTTGGCTCTTACATTAATCAATTTGCTGAAGATCGTGTAGGGGTTGCTTTAGCGATTACGCATCAGTCTAACCCCACTCAAATTGTTTCGCGAGAGTTAAAGACTGCACAAGGTCAGACCGGAGATTTCAACGGTGTTCGAATTCCGACAGATAATCCGCGGACTGGTTCCGTTTCTCGTGATTTCGAACGTACGTCGGTTGCTGGTACATTACAGTTTAACCCAACTGATCGATTCAATGTAACGGGTGATGTTCTTTTCACAGACTCTCAAGATGCAGGTATTTTCCGAGGTATCGAAACACCAATAGCGAGCTGGTCGGGCGCAAACCCAACCGCAGCAACTGGATCCGGACCATTTGCTGAGACCGCGACTTATGAAAATGTTGGCCCAATTTTGAGAACTGATACTGAGGGGAATGAAGTCGAAACTTTAGCTCTCGGCTTAAATGTGGCCTTCGAGGTCACAGACAATTTAAGTGTATTGGCGGATTTGAGCAGGTCGACACTTGAACGTAATGATGTCGACTATGAATCTTATGCAGGTGCAGGTCGCGGAATTATTGGTTCCGGTTCTCCTCTACTAGACACAATCACATATACATTCCCCGAAAATGGAGCGTATAGTGCGTCGTCTTCACGGGACTATACTGACAGCTCTTCAATTTTCTTGACGGACCCGGGTGGCTGGGGACAGGTAGGTTTCCTCCGTTCGCCAGACATTGATGATGAGTTGGAACAAGTGCGTCTTGAGGCAGAGTATGACTTAGACGCTCCATTTATCGAAGGTGTTGTTGCAGGTTACCTCAAAACTGATCGCGTGAAATCATTTACGGACAATGCATTTTTTATTCGCCCAGGAAATGGCTTTGTAGATTCAACGCTTGCTATCCCAAGTAATTCTATTGTGGGCGTCACCGATGATGGCGGGACTGGGTTTCCGATAATTGCATATGATCCTTCAAGCTTTTTGACAGATGGAACATATTTGACTGAACGCACACAAGCTTCGGCCTATATTGTTGAAGAGAGTATCGACACATTTTACGCTATGGCCAACATTGATCACCAATTGGGCAATGTTCCGGTTCGGGGTAATTTCGGCATTCAATATGTAGACACAAGTCAGGCATCAAATGGTACAAATGCGGCGCTTGGGCCAGATACTATTCCGGGTAACCCTGTTTCGTTTGAATTTGACGATTGGTTGCCAACGGCAAATCTAAGTTTTGAAGTTGCAGATGACACTTTCTTGCGTCTTGCCTTCGCAGAGTCTCTTACTCGCCCACGTTTGGACCAACTAGCTGCGAATACTTCGGCAAGTTTTAATTCAAATGTGTGTGTGGATACTGACCTAGATCAGATTCCTGATACATTTATTGATGGGGCGTTTAACCCACCGCAACAGACATGTTTGAACTTCAGCTCTGGTAACCCATTCCTGCAGCCATATCACGCGACATCATATGATGTTTCTTTCGAGAAATATTTCGGTGGAGCCTCAGCCTTCTCGATTGCCGGTTATGTCAAAGACTTGAGTGAATATGTTCAAGATACGCAATCGGCTTTCGATGTTGGTGGTTTAGCAAGTGAACTCCTCGGCGATGCTTTTGTTAGTGCGAACCCCAACGCGTCTATTGCGCAGATAAATGGGCCGACAAACCTCGAAAACGGAACTGTGAAAGGTATTGAGCTGTCTCTTCGCCTTTCACTAGAAGATTTCTTTGAGCAGCTTTCCGGTTTCGGTGTGAATGCTAGTTACACTTATACGGATACGAATGTAGAGCTTGAATCTGGTCAAGAAGTCAGAATTCCCGGGTTTTCATCTGATGTAGCAAGCGGCGAAGTTTACTATGAAAAAGATGGTTTCCGTGCGCGATTAAACGGTCGTTATCGTTCTGGTTTCCTCTCAGAAATTCAGGAGTTTAATGGTGGTTTAACGGGCGCCGAAGCTCTGTCTGAATTCATTCTTGATGCACAAATTGGGTATGAATGGGACGAAGGCGCTTTGGAGGGTTTAAGTGTCAATATTGAAGCCTATAATTTGACAGACGAGCCTTTCCGTACGGAGAACGAGTTTAACGGCAATGGTGACACATTCGTCAGCCGCCGTGAAGATTATGGCCGCACATTCAACTTCACGGTCGCAAAGAAATTCTAATTTCCGTCAATCCCTTGAAGGAATAAACTTCTGGTGAAATTCCATGCCTGCCGTTCGCGGCAGGCTTTTTTATATGTGGCGCAACGCGCAATATACTTTGTAAAAAAGCTGCGTTAGAAACGAGTATGTCAAAAGAACACATTCAAAATGTTGTCATTGTAGGAGGCGGTACGGCCGGTTGGATTTCCGCGGCCGCGCTTTCAAAATTATTAGGGCGTGTCGTTAATATCACGCTGATTGAATCTGATGCCATTGGAACGGTCGGGGTAGGGGAAGCTACAATTCCTCAGATTATTCGCTTGAATGGTATATTGGGCTTGGATGAAAAAGAGTTCCTAAGAGAAACGAAAGCAACCTTTAAGCTCGGTATTGAATTTAGTAATTGGGGGCAAAAAGGTGACAGCTATCTTCACACTTTTGGCGATACGGGCCTCAACTTAGGCAATATCCACTTTCATCATTACTGGCGGCGTCAGAACGGAAGACAATCCAAAAAAAGTTTTTGGGATTATTCTCTTCATCATAAGGCGGCCTACGCGCATAAATTTGCACACCTTAACAAAGTTGGGCAAACATCAATGAAAGGCTTGGCTTATGCCTATCATTTTGATGCGGGCCTCTATGCCAAATATTTACGTAAATACGCCGAAGCCCAAGGCGTAAAACGTATTGAAGGTCGCGTTGTCGACACCAAATTAGACGTTGAAACAGGTCATATAACCTCAGTCAATCTCGAAGACGGGAGGTCACAATTCGGTGATTTATTTATTGATTGCTCGGGTTTCAGAGGCTTGTTGATTGGTAAGGCTTTAGGGGTTGAGTATCAAGACTGGTCGCAATGGCTGCCCTGCAATCGCGCGGTTGCTGTTCCAAGTGAAAGTAAAAACCCTTTATTACCCTATACAAAAGCGACAGCACATGAGGCAGGTTGGCAATGGCGCATTCCCCTTCAACATCGCACAGGTAATGGTCATGTTTTTTGCGATAAATTTATCGATGAAGAGACGGCGATAAAAACACTCATAGATAATTTAGATAGTGAGCCCACTGCTGACGTCAAAAAACTGTATTTTACAACAGGCCGTCGCGAAGCCTTTTGGCATAAAAATTGTGTCTCGATTGGATTGTCGAGCGGTTTTTTAGAGCCTTTAGAATCGACGTCTATTCATCTTATTCAATCGAATATTTCTCGCTTGATCGAACTTTTTCCGGATAAAGGTTTCAATGTTGCGAATATAGCTGAATATAATCGTGTGGTCTCAAAAGAATATGAACTCGTGCGAGACTTTTTGATTTTACATTACAATCGGACAGAGCGCGAGGACACAGAATTTTGGCGCTATTGTAAAAACATGGATATCCCCGATAGCTTGAAACATAAGCAGGATTTGTTCCGAGAAGGGGGGCGTCTCTATCGTGATCCAGAGGACTTATTTCGTGAAGCGAGTTGGGTGCAGGTCATGTTAGGGCAGGGGGTTATGCCTGAATCTTATCATGCAATGGCAGATAATATTTCAGACGAACAACTCTCAGAATTTATGCTAAACGTAGAGAACATTGTTTCTCGCGCCGTTGAACCTCTGCCTTTACATAAAGACTATATTGAGCGTTATACGGGCTCTGCTCTACAATAATGATTTAAGAAATCGTCGTGTCGGGTCATTGAACTAGCTCCGTCAATAATGGCCTCTCTGACCTGCCCGATGCGTTCACGTGCAGGCACGGCGGGTCTCATTTCTGTCATTATGGGTGCGCGTTTTGGAGTGATGCCTTGCCCGATATAAACGGCAATCCAACTGGGGTTGGCGAATAACTCATCTGCATCTGAGACTACGCGCCCTGACTCTTGGAAATGCGCGATTTTATATTTAAGCGTATCCGGGATATCCATGTTTTTACAGTAGCGCCAAAACTCCGTGTCTTCGCGTTCTGTGGCCGTGTAATGTAAGATTAAAAAATCGCGAATGCGCTTATATTCTGCCGTTGTTAGCTTATTGTATTCATCGGCTAATAGGTTTGACATACCTTGATCGGGAAAGAGAGCTAGCAGGCGCATAATGCCGTATTGAATGAGGTGCAAGCTCGTCGACTCTAAGGGCTCCATAAATCCGGCAGACAGGCCGATTGCCACACAATTTTTATTCCAGAATTTATTGCGCATGCCTGTTGTGAAACGCAGATGCTTTGGAGGACCCAAAGGTTTCCCGTCTAAACCCTCGAGCAATATGTCTGTTGCCGCTTCAGCGTCTGAATGTTGACTGCAATAGACATATCCATTGCCTGTGCGGTGTTGCAATGGGATACGCCACTGCCAGCCCGCATCTTTGGCGGTTGATTTCGTGTAGGGTAATAAATCTCCCACGCTTTCGCAGGGGACAGCAACGGCCCGATCACAGGGTAACCAGTGCGACCAATCTGTATAACCTGTTTCAAGATATTTTTCGATCAAGAGGCCATAGAAGCCTGTGCAATCAATAAAGAAGTCGGCCTCGATTTCAGTGCCGTCCTCAAGTAATACAGTCTCAATAAAGCCATCGGTCGCTCTCAATTTTGCTGACGTTACTTTCCCCTCAATGCGTCTGACCCCGCGCTCTTCTGCATATTGTCTTAGGTATTGAGCGTAAGAGATCGCGTCAAAATGATAGGCGTAATCATATGTCGATTGGATTTGGCGTTTATCGGCCATCGGATGTTCGAAACGATGGTGTTTCGCAGCTTCCCACGCCATTGAATAATCATCTAAACTTTCAATATTTCCCGACAAATATTCGCGCATCCAATAATGATAGAAAGGCACTGTATCAAATTCTGCACCAAACTTGCCAAAGGGGTGGAAGTAGCTCTGACCTTTTCTGGCCCAGTCAATAAATTGGATGCCCAGTTTGAAGGAGCCCTTTGTTTCTTTGACAAAGGTGGCCTCATCAATACCCAGACTTTGATTGAAATAACGAATAGGCGGGATAGTCGCTTCTCCGACGCCGACAGTTCCAATCACTTCGGATTCTACTAGGGTGATGTCGCAAGACGTTCCTACAGCATTCGATATAGCCGCTGCTGACATCCAGCCCGCAGACCCGCCGCCAACAATCACTAATTTCTTTATCCGTCTATCGCTCATTATGCGACCTTCTAATTTTTTTGCAAAAATTTGCATTAAAAAAATCAATTTTTATTGATTATTATGATTTCATTTCCATTTTTTTGCAAAATACTGTAAAGTAATTTTTATAATTATAGCGGGGAAAATTCAAATGTATATGCGCCCATCCGCCATGCTTCTGCTTGGAACGGCTCTCGCGTTTGGCGGATGCCAAGCGGAGACATCTTCACAGTCTATGGCGAGTGAAGCGTCCATGGCTCAAACTGTTGAGCGCCAGGTTCAATCGACATCCATTAGTTCGCCGGACGGTCAAAACAGTTTTGAAATCTCGGATAGGGGCGGGCAGTTGCGTTATAGTATGCGTCGCGGGGAGGAGTTACTGATTCAAAATTCGCGTTTGGGCTTGCGGTTTCTAAAGCAACACGGTTTCGATGAAAACTTACGCATTTTGAGTTTTGAGACAACATCTCATGATGAAACCTGGGAGCAGCCTTGGGGTGAGAGACGTGAAGTGCGCGATCACCATCAAGAGCTTTTGATTAATGCCGAGCGCATATCCCCAAATTTCAAAATTAATATTCGTGTGCGGGCATTTAATGATGGGATTGGCTTTCGCTATGAAGTGCCAAAACAGGATAACCTAGGTGATGTCTCAATTATTGAGGAGCTGACGGATTTCAATGTTGGGGACAGCACCAATTCTTGGACCATTCCGGCTCGTATGTATAACCGCTACGAATATCTCTATCAGGAGAAGCCGGTTGGTCAGCTACAAATGGTGCATACCCCTGCAACATTTGAAAAAGAGAGCGGGACGCACCTCTCCATTCATGAGGCCGCGTTAGTGAATTACTCGGGCATGTCGCTCCATCAACAAAGAGAAGGCGTATTACAGGCTGATCTCGCCCCGCGCTCTGACGGAGTTTTAGTTAAAACGAAAACCCCTTTTATGACACCTTGGCGGACTGTTCAAATTGCGGAGGATGCCGTTGGCTTGGTCAATTCCGACCTTATCCTTAATTTGAATGAACCCAATAAATTGGGAGATGTGAGCTGGTTTGAGCCAGGAAAATATGCTGGTATCTGGTGGGAACAACACATCAAAGAGGGAACGTGGGGGAATACGGACGGTCCAATAAATCACCACGCCGCAACAACCGAAGCGACCAAAGAGAAAATGGATTTCGCGGCTAAACATGGTTTTGATGGCGTGTTGGTCGAAGGTTGGAATATTGGTTGGGATGGTGATTGGTTCAATAATGGGGATGTCTTCTCATTTACGAAAACATATGAGGATTTCGATATTGCGGAAGTCGCACGCTACGGGCGGGAAGTCGGTGTGCGCTTGATTGGTCATCATGAAACATCCGGAAACATTTCGAATTACGAAAACCAACTGGAAGACGCGATGGACCTGATGCAAGATCATGATGTGCGTGTCATTAAATCAGGCTATGTGGCTGATGCGGGTGATATGAAACGCATTGATGAAAACGGCATCGCGAAGTTTGAATTTCACGACGGACAATTCGCTGTTGATCACCATTTGAAAGTTGTCAAACTCGCGGCAGAGCATCAAATTGCGATGAACCCTCATGAACCTGTTAAAGATACAGGCCTTCGCAGAACTTATCCCAATTGGGTGTCACGGGAAGGCGCGCGCGGGCAGGAGTTTAACGCTTGGGGTGTGCCGCCAAATGGCCCCGATCATGCACTGGATTTGATCTTCACCCGAATGTTGTCAGGCCCAATGGATTATACCGCCGGTGCTTTTGACTTGCGCCCAAATGAACAGCCACCTGTGGCGAAGGATCTTCAACGCAATGATCTGCGCTCTCGAATTGAACATACTTTGGCAAAAGAGCTCTCGCTTTATGTCGCGATTTATTCGCCTATTCAGATGGTGATGGATTTGGAACGCAATTATGACGCACGCCGCGATGCATTTCAATTTATCAAAGATGTCCCTACCGATTGGGAACACTCAATTGCGCTTCAAGGTGAAGTCGGTGATTTTGCTGTCATTGCGCGTAAAGACCGAAATTCAGATGATTGGTATTTAGGTGCTTTGACAGATGCGGATGCCCGTAACTTATCCGTTAATTTATCCTTTTTGGGTGAAGGCGCATATGAAGCGCAAATATATCGCGACGGCCCGAAGGCGGATTACGAAACTAATCCTTATGATTTACTAATTGAGGTGCAAAATGTGACGGCGACAGCCACACTAGATTTACCTTTGGGTCGTAGTGGCGGCGCGGCTATTCGTTTTAAAAAGCTATGAGATGTCTCATCACCATAATAATAGCGGGCAGCTTAATGGCGTGTTCGCAGGCGGGCGAAAGTAACACGACCGAGACCCAAGTTGACCCACACTCAATTGCCGGTGATTTCAGAGGTGTCACAGGTGTAGTTGAGCGTATTGCCGCTATGCCATCAGATCATGTTATACCACGTGACATAGAAATTTGGCTGCCACCGTCCTATGTGACATCGCCTAGTAAACACTATCCCGTTCTTTACATGCATGATGGTCAAAACATCTTTGATCCGGCACAGTCCAGATATTCAGGCTGGGATTGGGGCGTAGATGAAGCCCTTACGGTTTTAATAGCGGAGGGCGCAGTGCCCGAAGTGATCGTCGTAGGTGTCCACAGTGTTGATACGACGCGTAACCAAGACTACTTTCCTGAAAATGCAGCCATTGATTATTCTAATGTCTTAGAGAAAGAGTTCGAGAATTTTAACCCTAAAGAGTTAAACGCGAATAATTATCTGCGCTTTCTAATTAATGAACTCAAGCCGCGAATAGACGCAAATTACCGCACTTTGCCAGACAGAGAAAATACTTCCATTATGGGTTCTTCTATGGGCGGACTAATTTCGCTTTATGCCATTACGGAACGGCCCGAAATATTTGGTGCAGCTGGCATGGTGTCTACCCATTTTCCGTTAGCCAATGGGGTATTAGTTGATTATTTCGCGGATAAATTACCAAACCCTTCAACGCATCGCCTGTATTTCGACTACGGCACAGAAACGCTTGATCACAATTATGAAGGCTTTCAAGACCGTATGGATGATGCAATAAAAACTGCCGGTTTCGAGGCCAAGGTAAATTGGACAACCCGAAAATTTGAAGGCCATGATCATTCGGAACGCGCTTGGCGGAACCGCGTCCATATTCCTCTACAATTTCTGTTGGCGAGTAAGAATGTAGAGGGGGGAGAAGAGCGATGATGAAATTTACAATTTCATGTGTAGCGGCTCTCGCGCTTCTTGCCTGTTCGTCACAGCCGACCGAAACAGACGTCACCAAAACGCTTTCGATGTCGCAAACTGCGAGCGTATCCAAAGCCAAAACACCCAGTTGGGCAAAAGATGCCGTTATATACCAAATCAATACGCGGCAATATTCCGAAGCCGGGACATTCAAAGCAGTTGAAGCTGACCTTGCTCGCATAAAAGCGCTCGGTGTCGATATTTTATGGTTCATGCCTATTCACCCTATTGGGGAGGTCAAACGCAAAGGCTCAATGGGTAGCCCCTATGCGGTCAAAGATTTCCAAGCGGTGAATCCAGAACTCGGCACACTTGAAGAGTTCCGAGGTCTTGTGCAGGCTGCCCATGCGCTCGATATGAAAGTGATTATTGATTGGGTCGCCAATCATACGGCGTGGGACAATCATCTAATTTATGACAATCCCGAATGGTATACGCGCGATGCAAACGGCGACCTGCAGCACCCCGAAGGGACGGATTGGGTCGATGTAGCCGACCTTGATTATTCCAAACAGGGCTTACGTGATTATATGACTGAGTCTCTTCTTTATTGGGTCAGAGAGGTTGGTATAGATGGCTATCGTTGTGATGTAGCCGGTATGGTGCCGACGGATTTTTGGGAAGGTGTGCGACCCAAACTCGACGCAGTGAAACCTGTTTTCATGCTCGCCGAATGGCAAGAGCCGGAGCTTCATAATTCTGCCTTTGACGCGAGCTATGCTTGGCGGTGGAAAGAGATCATGCAGGATATTGTCAAAGGTAAAACTAATGCTCAGGACATGATCGGGTACTATATCGACTACCAGAGCAAATGGCCGGAAGGGTCTATGCGAATGGCCTACACTTCAAATCATGATCAGAATACGTGGGATGGCCTCCCTCAAGATATTTATGGCGATGCTTATAAAGCCGCGATGGCTTTATCGTTTGTAGGGGAAGGTATCCCGCTTATTTATAATGGTCAGGAGGCAGGGAATTCGAAAAGATTGGAATTTTTTGAAAAAGACTTGATAGAATGGGATGAAACCCATTCTAATAATCAGATGTTTGAGCGTTTAGTGGCGCTTAAAACAGAGAATGAAGCCCTTCATAATGGACGTTGGGGCGCGCCTAAAATCTTTATTGAAAATGACAATGCTGAGATGGTCTTGAGCTTCATGAGAGAGCAAAATGGCAATCGGGTTTTCGCTATCTTTAATCTAAGTCCGCAGCCGCAAACCGTTTCGTTAAAAGATGAAATGATTGATGGAACTTATAACCAATTTAACGATGATAAACCCGTCACAATAAAAGCCGGTGAGGTGATGTCCCTTTCTCCTTGGGCCTATCACGTGTTTACCCAACAGGACTAATGAAGGCGCGCTATGACATAAAATATATCGGTGATGAAAAACAGCCGGTGGTGATTATAGATGATTTTTTTTCGCGTCCTGATCATCTCATCGCGGAGGCCAGAGCCAGTCGGTTTGAACCGCGAGGGAAGTTTTATCCGGGCATACGCGCGCAGGGTAATGTGAATTACTTGGCGGAACGCATGGATCTTTTAACCCAAATTTTAAAAGAGATATTTGGCGTTAAATCAGGATTACGGGTTATTGAGTGTAATTATTCATTGGTGACGACGCGGCCGGATAATCTAATGCCCATACAATGCTTGCCGCATTTTGACGGTTTGGATACAGGGCGTTTTGCGCTCTTGCATTACCTCTCTGATCAATCGAAAGGCGGCACGGCTTTTTACAAACATATAAAGACTGGGTATGAAACGATTACCGCAAACAGGTATGAGAGATATAAAAAAACACTGGAAGATGAGGCGGCTGAACTAGGGTTGCCCGCTAAACAATATTTCAATAAGTCCTCTGATCAGTTTGAACAGCTTTTAAAAATAGATGCTCAACCGAACCGTATGATTATCTATAGAAGCATAACGCTTCACTCCGGTTTTATTCCAGAGGGCTTCGACTTTAGTCTTGATCCAGAACTTGGGCGTTTGACCCTTAATACTTTTTTGCAAGATAAATCTCCGAACCAAGTGGAATAAAGGTTTGATGAAACATACGAGCATATTGGGGACGGCCTTACTTCTGGTCGCTTGTGGAGGAGGTGGATCGGTCGTTTCATCAGCGCCCCCACCTCCACCTCCGCCGCCTCCACCCCCAAGCGCCACTGATTTAAAATTTGCAAATGTGGCGGCGGCGAGGGGACTTCAATTCAGCACCGAATATTCGGCGGCCTATGATGAAATGCCCCGCCATTTCGCTGGTGGTGTAGCCGCAGGGGATATTGATAATGATGGTGACATCGACCTGTTTATAACGCGAGGTGATACACAAGCGAATTTGCTTTTAATAAATCAAGGCGGATCATTTTCTGACAATGCGATTGCCGCAGGCGTAGCCTTTCCAAATGCGGGCACAGATAATTATAAGCTGAGTGGCCCCACTTTTGCAGATATGGATGGGGATGGGGATTTAGACCTCTTCATTGGAGGGCTTCAGAATGACCCAAGTCTTTTATTCTCGAATAATGGAGATGGTACATTTTCTGATGTTACTTCAGGCTCTGGAATTGATGCAATGAGTTCAAAGAATACGATTTCCGCAGCTTTTGGGGATTATGATAATGACGGTGATCTGGATATAGCGATGGCGCATTGGGGCACACCGCGTGATCGGTTGGCACCTGGCGAAACAGAAACGCTTTGGCGTAATGAGAGTGACGCGTCAGGCCTAAAATTTACAGCGGTCAGCCAAGCGTCTGGTATTGCTGATGAACTTGCCCTTGATTTGTCTTTCGGAGTATTAGGGGTTAGTCATGACTACACCTTTGCTCCCAATTTTGCCGACATTAATAATGATGGATATACAGATCTGCTAAGTGTGTCAGATTTTCGCGGCAGCCGTGTCTTCTTAAATAATCAGGACGGCACATTTTCCAACATAACAGACGAGACTCAAATTAATGACGCGAATGGGATGGGTGCGGCCGTTGGTGATTATGACAATGATGGAGATATGGATTGGTTTGTGTCCTCTATTGACGGCAATAGGCTCTATCAAAATGATAATGGCACACTAATTAATGTGTCCGGTACTGCCGGGATAGGGGCAGGGAGTTGGGGGTGGGGTTCGTGCTTTGCCGATTTCGATCTCGATGGGCATGTCGATATTTATCAAACGAATGGATGGGTATCAGATAATGGCGGAAACCCTAACGCCCCTTATACCACAGATAAGTCACGCCTTTGGATGTCCGATGGCCAAGGCGTATTTGCGGATAAGGCCTTTGAAGCCAATATGGTCGATGAAGAGCAGGGGCGCACCATAGTGTGTGCGGATTTTGACAATGATCGGGATATAGATGTTCTATTGATGAGCAGTAATACATCACAAGCGGCTATTTTATGGGAAAATCAAATTGAAGGTCAAAATGCCGTCAAGATTAACCTAGAAGGGGCCGCACCCAATAGTAAGGGCATCGGTACACGTGTTGCCGTAACTACTGGATCATTTACTCAAACGCGTGAAATGACGATTGGTAGTAACTTTGCGTCTCATAATCCAGCAGAAGAGATTTTTGGCCTTGGCAGTATTACAATAATTGATGAAATTTTGATAAGCTGGCCGGACGGCATAGAGACCCGTGAGACAAATATTCCGGCTAATCAGAGTTTGTCGTTCAAACATCCTCAAAATTAAAACGCAATAACCAAGGAGGACTGTCCATCGAATTTTGTTTGGATAATTAAAGGTGTTGAGCTTATGTTCTGTAGGGAAACTATCGTGACATTTCCCGAGTCCGACATAGATCTAATTCCCTTGTTCAATTGTTCAATAAATAAAATACCCTGATTATTTTTTAGGGAATTGAGTGAAAATCACCCTGTTTCCTAGGGCTTCTGCTGTTGAACTTTGTTTAGTTGATGAAAAATACAGCTTTTCCCTGTAAACATCCTTATATTCAGGTGGATTGGTAACGAGACTCATTCGTATGAGATTAGGTACACTACCATTCGCTGTTAAGACGAATGGTGATTCTCCCTCACTTGGAATGGTGCCTAACTTTCCGTGACTTAGTAGGATATGAGACGAGTTATAGTTCAAGAGAGACCGCATTTCAGGATAATCCGGCTGATTTCTACGCTGGGTCTCTCAAGGCCATTTTGGTGACTATTTCGTTGGTACGTTGGGGCTGAAATGTTGCTGTCAAAGAGATGTGAAACCGAGGTAAGAACGTTGCTCGGTCCGCGTCGAAGGTAGCTTGTATCCATTTTTAGTAATCGGTTCGTCGCCGAGCGATAGAGCTAGATTTAGATATTGAACTAACCGCGCTCTACGTGTGGATACCAATTGTCCTTCAATGAATGAAACACGCTGCTGCACGGACAGGACATTTAGCAGATCGCTCTCACCAGATTCATATCTAAACTGAGTAAACCGTAATGCATCGCGAGCATCAGATAGGGCCTGTGTTAATTCAATCTCTTGTTGCGCCAATATTTGCTCTTCATCGATTTGTCGCTCGACTTCACTAAATGCGGATAATGCGGCCTCTTGATAACTCGCAAGACTTTCGTCAATATCAGCTCGCGCAATAGCAATATCAGCTTTGCGTGCGCCGCCATCAAAGATTGGTGCCGTTAAATTGGCAAATAAGGTACTGGCCATAGCAGATGGGTCGAACACATTTCCAAGTGCGGAAGAATTACCTCCAATAATGCCGCCGAGAGAAAGATTGGGATTTTGTGCAGCTTTGGTTGACTTATGCGCTGAATAAGCGGCTCTCACCCGATATTGAGCCGCCCGTAGATCGGGCCGCTGCGTTAAGATATTGGCAGGTTGTCCAAGCACAGTGAACTTCGGTACATCCGGAAGGGTGGCTGAAAGCAAGCGCTCCGTTTGGGGGTAAGACCCCATCAAAATATTAAGGGCTCGCAACGCATTCCGCGCGGCACCTTCAGTGCGGTTAAATGAAACTTTAGCACTCGCAACATCCGCGCGGATTAATGAGATATCCTGGCCAGAGCGTAACCCTCGATCATATTGAACCGTTACAAAACCAAGTGTTTTATTAAGGGCATCAAGATTACTTTTTGAAACCTCAGCCAGGCGGCGCGCTTCTATAGCCAGAAAATAATTCTCAATAACCGATGCTGCTAAAACTTGTCTGGCGGCCTTATAGTCCTCTTGTGCGGCCTCTGCGCGGTTTTCATTTGCGTTTGAGGACGCTTCTATACGTCCCCATAAATCAGGCTCCCAAGAGACATCTAAACCAATATTTAAGTTAGCAGTTGAATTATCAGAACTATCAAAACTTTCGGTCCGTGACCCGCCCGCACTTGCCCTTAGAACGGGCAACAAAGCAGAACGAGCTTTATTTGATTGAGCCTTGGCTTGCTCTAATCGGGCCTGCAAGCGTTTCAAATTCGGATTGTGGGCGAAAGCTTGCACGACTAAATCGTTCAACTCCGTATCATTAAACCGGTTTAACCACCCGGCGGCATGTTCGGGCTTGTCTTCTGGTCGGCCTGCTTTTTCCCATTCAGACGGAATGGAAATAGATGGCAGGGACAATGTACCTGTTGGTGCTAATCCGGCAGGGGCGGTGGCGCAGGCGCTGAGCAATACCGCTGCCGCGCCAGTAATAATCAAATATTTATTCACTTTTCAATACCTCCGCAGGTTTAACACGGGCAGCGCTAAAGGCCTGACCGCCGACCGCAAGCCATGCGATGACTAAGGTGAAAAGAAGACCTAAAACCCACGGCAAAGGTGTCAGCTCAATGTGTTGCATGAAGCCTTTCAGATAGGTCGACGATGCATACCAAGCCAATGGCCAAGCAATAATATTGGCGATTAGAACAGGGCGCGAAAAGTCACGTATAAGAAGGCTAGTCACTTCCCAAGTACTTGCGCCTAAGGTTTTGCGAATCCCAATTTCCTGACGGCGTTGGATGGCGGTGAAGACGGCCATAGCAAACAGCCCCATGGAAGAGATGGCGAGAGCAATCAGGGAGAGTCCAGTGAAGCCTTTACTAATCCCATCATAGGTTCTGAAATTTGTTTCGAATTCACTATCGGTGAAGCGCATGACCACAGCCCCATCAGGAAAGCGCGCTTTGACGACGCGCTCTATAGCTGCGATGCCTTCTTTGACGTTATTTTTGTCAATGCGGATAGCTGGGTTGTTTCCACTGAAATTCGCAAGTTCATAGATATTGGAACGCACTTCGCCAATACCATACGTTAACGGAATGGTTTCTACGACACCAATAATAGTGAGCGTGGGGTCACGTTGAAATGACTCTCTAAGCTGCGGAGCAAGATATAAGTTTTGCCCTATCGCATCCTTAGGGGTTTCGAAGCCAAGTTCCTTTGCATAAGTATTATCAATGATGACAGAGACATCTGCATTTGTAAGATCGGCATTCTCTTCATCGAAGCCAGGCTCACCCCAAGTTTCAATCTCGGGATTAAAATCACGTCCTGCCAATAGCTTGGCTTGAAACGTTTCTAGGAAGTCATAATCAAAACGCGAGACTGTACTCGTTTTCGTTTCTGCATCTGCTGCGCGAGATCGCGTAACCTCCATATAATTCACATACCCGCCCCAAGGAACATAATTAATAGCGCTGACGGATTTAATAGACATTTCATTAGATAGAGCGTCCCGGATTTGGTCCGTACCGATAGATGTAGACGCACCATCAACCAAAATGGCAACGGGGTCTTTATCTGGCTGCAGAACCATATCACGCATGAAACGATTCTGCTGACCAACCACCAAAACTAGAATTAACAAGGCACTGGCGGCTGCAAATTGTGTCCCAACAAGAAGTTGGGTTAAAAATTGATTTCCGCTTTTTATCTTACCAGACCGTAAGGCTTCTACCGGCCTCACGCGTGATAGAAACGCCACGGGATAAAGGCTCGCGAGAACACTCACCAAAAGTACTAAGCCAAATAGAACCGGAACAAATAAAGGATTTAATCGTAATCCATTCATGAGGTTTATGCCGGCTTGTGCATTAAGCACCGGAGACACTAACGCCAAAATTATGACAGCGACTATCCCAGCGATGATTGTCAAGATCAAAGCTTCAAGCCAATATTGCAACATGACACTTTTACGTCCAGCCCCTACGACCTTGCGCAATCCGACTTCTTTCGCGTAACCTGCAGCTTGAGCCGTAGAGAGGTTCGCATAATTAATACAAGACACCAGCAAAATTACGAGACCCATCCCGAACAAAACGCCTGTGACCGTCAAAAAATTGGATTGGTTTTGAAAGATACGATTATCCAGAACCTTTGTTTGTAGCTCTTGCAGAGACATTTTATCAAACCAGATTCTATCAAGCATATTGCGTTGAGTTTCTGGAATGCGGCGTTCGGAAAAACTTGCCAGCGTGCGGTCTAGTTTCGCTTCAACTTCATTCGTATTTTCTTCCGGCAGGAGCATATAGGTCAAAGCGGAAACGCCCATCCACCATTCAGTGTCTCCTTCTTCTGGCTCAGGCCATTTTCTTAAATATTCAAATTGACGGATATTGTTCGATTGATCACCTATGTGCGACGGTTGAGGGATTTCAGCGATGACCCCCACAATTGTGTGTGTTTCCCCTGCATTAACGACAACAGAGCGTCCAACCGGATTAACTTTTCCAAAAAGGCGCTCTGCGGCTTTCTGTGTCACAATAATATTTTCTCGCGTCACAAGGGCTTCATCAGCAGATCCATAAACAAAGTCGAAGTCAAAAATATCAAAGAGTTCAGGGTCAGCAATCGCACCATAAAGCGCGATACTTTTGCCTTCCCATGCCAGTGAGCTATCCCCGCCGCCGCTTAACCTAGCGACGGCTTCTAATTCAGGAATATCTTCTTTTAGGTAACGCGCCGCAGGGGATGCGGAAATAGGATTGCTTCTAGGCGAGTTACCGTCTGCCTGAAACTGTTGTGTTAAGACAAAGATACGATCAGACTTTGCAAAGTGACTATCACTTTGTTCCCAATAAGATGACATCCCCCAAGCTGTAAGAAAACAGGCTAGTCCTAATGCAAGGCCAAATATATTGACGGCAGTAATTATAGGGGCACGAACATAGTGCTTAAGTGCACTGCTAAAGAAATGAGCTAACATTACGCACTCTCCGCTTTTTGAGTGAGGCCGTGGTCTAGGATACGTCCGTCGAGCATTTGTATGACGCGGTCTGCTTTAGCGGCATCTTTATCAGAATGAGTCACCATTAGGATGGTGGCGCCTTGTTCATTTAATAGCCCCAAAAGCTCCATGACATCTTCACCATTTTGCGAGTCCAGATTACCCGTGGGTTCGTCCGCTAAGATAAGTTTTGGGTCAGCAATCACGGCCCGTGCTACGGCCACACGTTGTTGTTGTCCGCCCGAAAGCTGTGAAGGTTTATGCCTGCCGCGATTTTCGAGACCCACTAATTCGAGCGCTTCGCGAACACGGTTTTGCCGCGTCGCTTTTGGAATTTTTAGATACCGCAAGGGGAGCGCGATATTTTCTTCAACCGTTAAATCATCAATCAGGTTAAAGCTTTGAAACACAAAGCCGAGGTTATTTTTACGCATCTTAACTAATTGTGCTTCGCGGTATTTCGCAATATCAACTCCATCAAAATTATAAGCGCCTTCGGTCGGCGTATCTATCATCCCCAAAATATTCATTAAGGTTGATTTCCCGCACCCGGACGGGCCCATCACGGCGACAAATTCACCTTTGTCGATTTGCAGACTGATATCATTCAGTGCCACAGTTTCCATATCGCGTGTTGTATACACTTTGCGGATGTTTTTAAGGTTGATCATGGACCGTCTCCGTCTCTCTTTTGGCAAATAGTCTTATTAGTTTGAAAGTGTGATGCGCTGGCTATCGCCATAAGCATCGTAATTAGATGTAATAATTTTCTCATCGCGCTTTAGTCCCGATAGAACCTCAAGCTGATCGGGACTTTTACGACCCACTTCAATCTCGCGGCGCATGGCTGTCTTTCCATCAGGGCTCAGAACAAATACCCAGTGCCCGCCTGTCTTGGCTTCATAGGAACCTGAAGGGATTGTCAAAGCTTGAACCTCGTCACCTATTAAAATCCGCACACGTATATTTTGTCCTCTGCGTAGGTTTTCAGGCGGCGTAGATTCAAATAGAAGGTCAACTTCAAATTGGCGATTAGCAATGGTCGGGTAAATTTTGCTGATACTTAAATCATATTCCTGACCTGCAATGTTAGCCGCCGCAGTCTGACCGATTGCAAGACGGCTTAGATAAAACTCATTTACATAAGCACGCACTTTGAAAGACCCGGCTACATCAACTTGCCCGACCCGCGAACCCGGCGCTAGGACTTGGCCTGGCTGAAGGGTCAATGCAGATACACGGCCATCAATAGGGGCACGCAAGGTCAGCTGATCCAGAGAGTCACGCATAATATCCACGCTGTCTTCCATTCGTCCTACAGATTGCTTGAGCTGGTTTAAGTTACGATTGGCGTTGCGGGTATCGCGCTGTTTGGCCTTTTCAATTAAAGAATAGATAGCCTCTTGATGACTAAGTTCCGCCTGTAATCTATCGATTTCTGACTGCGAAACGCCGGTTTGGTCAATCGGTAAGCGGCGCTCCAAAGCGGCCCGCGTTAAATCAATCTGCAACTGCGCATCCATTAGTTCACGGTCATAACGAAGTTGGCTTTGATCAAATGCGATTTGCGATTGCGCCAGATTGCTGAGCTGCTGCGTATATTGCGCTTCGCGGCCAATGACCTGTAATTCTAAATTAGTGTTTTTGAGAGTGACTAAAGCTGTCCCTGCTGAAACAGTTGCGCCATCTTCTACATGTAATTGCATGACGCGGCCCCCCTCGACCGTATCGAGGAATACCGTATTTTCGGGAATAAGCGTCGCATTAACAGGTACCGTTTCGCTAAAGCTATTATAGCTAGCAACACCCGTTGTGATGCGAGACGCTACCACGCTTTGCGCTGTGTCGAGCCCAATCATTTTATAAGCACTTCCTGCGCCGCCTAAAAGAAGCACAGCGATCAGTCCAGTGACTATATGACGGCTCATTCGCTTCTTCGGCTGGACAGTTTTATCCATAGTTGAAGGAATCTCTACAACAGTCGACGCTGGCTCAACGGCCTTAGGCTGTTGTGATTTTCTTTTGGGTAATGGCCGCATGATTTACTTCCTTGCTGTATTACATACCTAATACACCACATACACATATCACTTGTCAAC
>CAZMEN010000028.1:0-403 GCA_964565335.1 uncultured Algimonas sp.
TGATTGTCGCGCGGGGCGGCGGCTCGATGGAAGACCTCTGGTGCTTTAACGAAGATGTTGTGGTGCGTGCGGCGGCCAATTCGAAAATCCCGCTCATCTCTGCCGTCGGTCACGAAACGGATACGACGCTCATCGATTATGTGTCCGACAAACGCGCCCCGACACCCACAGGTGCAGCGGAAGTCGCCGTTCCGGTTCGCGACGATTGGCTAGAAACCATTGCTGATTTGGGTCTGCGATCTGTGCGCGGGCTACGCCGTTGTGTGGGCGACCGCGAGGTTCGCTTACGCGGCGCCCGCTTGCCGAGCGTTGAACGACTCTTGTCTGAGCCGTCCATGCGATTGGATAGTGCGCGATTGCGCGATCCAAGGCGACTGCTGGAAACCAAACGGGTGCAGTTGGC
>CAZMEN010000028.1:413-32678 GCA_964565335.1 uncultured Algimonas sp.
GCCGATTACCGCGCCCCGACGCCGACAGGGGCCGCCGAGGTCGCCGTGCCTGTCATGGCCGACTGGGTCGAAACATTGGCGGATTACGGCCTGCGTCTGGGGCGGGGCTTGCGCCGTTCTGTGATAGAGCGCGATAACCGATTAAAGGCTGCTCGGTTGCCGCGCCTCGAAACCGTTCTCGCGCCCGCCCAACAAAGGCTTGACCTTGCGGCGGCGCGCCTTCCGTCTGCACAAAGATTATATGAGCCGCAACGCAACGCTTTGGCGTTGCAGCGCTTGCCTGACCCGATGCGGTTGATTGCGGACAGAGGCCGCGCGGTCGCTGCATTACGATTGCCGCCCATGACGCGTCTTTTATCCCGTGCTGCGGAACGTCTGGATCAACGCGATAAAGCTCTCAAGGCCGCCATGCGCTTCGCCAAAACGCGCCATGTCACGCGATTGCAACAGCGCGTAGAGGCTGCCAGCCGATTAGACGACGCCGCTCGCCGCGCCCTGACGCAGCAGATGGAAACACAAAGCCAGCGCCTCTCCCGCGCCGGAAAACTCCTCGACGCTTACAGCTATCAAGGCGTGCTCGAACGCGGCTATGCTTTGGTTCAGGACGAGGCCGGGAAGGTCGTGAAAAGCCAAAAGGCCGTCAAGTCAGGGCAGGCCGTGACGCTCACATTTGCCGATGGCGAAGCCGGCGCCGTCATTGCAGGCGGGCCGAAGACAAGTGCGGCGGTGAAAGAAAAGTCGAAAGCGAAGAAAGACGGAACGCCGCAAGGGGATTTGTTTTAGAGTGTCTCTTTTTTGTTTGTGCGATTAATGCGTCAATCTCAGCTCCGTGATAGAAGTAAAGGGCAATTTTAAGACGCTCGATAAATGTGAAAACATCCTCATCGAGAGATCACAATAGGCGATACTTTTATGAATACCACGACATGATATGTCCGTTTAAGGTAATTTTTGGTATTGCGAGGAAAGTAGAACCAAACAATGAAGCAAGATTTCGAGCCTTCTTTAGGTGTTTTTGGATTTTACAAAATTTTGGGGAAGATTTTGCTGTGGCCCTTTAGAAATATTTTCAAGTAAATAGAAAATTAGTATTCCATGATTTTCTTGAGGGAAACTTGCTTGCGTACGCGAAGACCGATAACCTCGAACGAGTGTCAATATTGAGATTATTATGATTAAGACTTCATTTTGGATAATCGCTCTTATAATTGTTCTGTTCACACACAATAATGCCAGCGCTCAAATATTTGATGACCTTGAAATACCCAACGGTTATGGACTCATTATTACTCACACAGCTTTCTCTGATGCAGTTTATTATCGTGTTGACCCAAGCAAAGCTAAGATGGATTTAGCGGCAGAACCAGTCGTTGTCGAAGCACCAAACTGGAATAAAAAGAAGTCTCTATCGGATTCACAGATAAAGAAAAGAAAACGCACGTATTATGGTGTCAAACTTGTACCTGAGGGGAAATACGCACTTGTATATATGACAACCGGTACTGGCTCGCACCTGAGGTCGTCAGAGTGGATTTGGTGTTTCAATCAGAATGCTGAAGTCTTCAAGGTAGAAAAAGGCAAAATCACTGTCTTGCCGCCTAGGGTATATCGAATAATAAAGAACCCGCCATTAGATATTAATATTGATGAGCATTTTGAAACTGTCGCAGCTCTCATAAATCGTCAAACTAAAGTGCCCTACGACATACAAAAAGCCGAAAGCTTGGGTGCCATTAAGTTTCAAGCGGAAAGCGATAAAGAGTGCAAAGTGAGTGAAAGTTTCTCAATTCTAACTGAATGATTATTGCACATAGGTCTATCCGATTAGCCTGTAAGGCTATTGTATTGTCTTTTACGAGCGTCCTAAATTCACTTATTTTGAGAAACCCGCCAACGTCTCCTAAGCCCCTAAGTAGATTAATCCTCGGTTCCACAGAAAAATTTTATCTCTATCCCAAGGCGTTAGCTCGAGACTAAAAAACTTAATCCCCGCCTCTCAAACCTGTCGTAATTTACATAAGTTGTTTCTGACAAAGCCCCTGAATATTTGGAGCTTTGGATTTAACAATTTTGGCTGAGCCGAACTTGCTTCTCAAGCAAAGTCTATCTCGGCCAAATAAATTGTTCTTCTAGGCACAGGACAGGTGAGACGTCATTCACTGGCTTAGAAGACAGCGGGGCTGAGCATCACTTGTGACTGGGTGATTGTGCCGGGCCTTTTGGAGCGTGTGCCTGCCTACCGAGGACTCCTACGGGTTTCTGGACTGGGGTTGTTGTAATTATGGCCGCTTCATAAACAACCGCTGCCGCGTGGTGGAAACTGCGTAAAACATTACTACTCTTGGTCTCCCATCGTAGAGGCCACCACGCGGGCTGTCCTATTTTTAAGGATTTAACGTGATGAAGGCTCGGCCCTAGATGGCGAGTAGGACGAAAGGCGTGGGTAACGTACAATTCGGATACAGCATCCTTACTACCTCTGCTTCGCAGTGGACGGCACATTGTTACGTGCGCCACCCAAAATATTCTTATTCAAATCAACCCTTTACCCCAAATCCACCGCCCTCCCTCTTGCATATCATACAAAATGATATCATATTGTAGATATAAAAGAGGAGGCCCGGTTTTCGGGTGAATGTATATGAGTGATATTAGAGAGAGACAGGTCAAATCGGTGAGCGGCATTCCGCTTTTATTCGTTTTATTGGTCTTAACAGCCGCCGCGGTATTCGCCTTTATCAATCTGGATATATCCAAAATGATGCGGGTGACGATGCTATTGATCGGCGTGCCCGTTTTATTAATTGCCTTTTCCGGCCTATATAAGGTTGAACCTAACCAATCGGCGGTGCTGAGCCTGTTTGGGAAATATATCGGGACGGTGCGCACGCCCGGTTTGCGGTTTAACAATCCATTTTATACCAAAAAGAAAATCAGCCTGCGTGTGCGGAACTTTGAAAGCGGTAAGTTGAAAGTCAATGAGCTCGACGGCTCGCCCATTGAAATCGCCGCCATTGTCGTGTGGGAAGTCAATGACTCCGCCGAAGCGGTATTCAATGTCGATAATTATGAGAGCTTTGTTCAAATTCAGTCAGAAGCGGCTATCCGCTCTATGGCGACAAGCTATCCTTATGATCAGCACGAAGACGGCCAGATTTCTCTGCGCTCACATCCGGCCGAAATTTCAGAGCGCCTACGGAGCGAAATTCAAGACCGCCTCGCCCAAGCCGGCATTCACGTTATCGAAGCGCGTATTTCGCATCTGGCCTACTCGCCAGAAATTGCGGGCGCTATGTTGCAACGTCAACAGGCAGGCGCAATTATCGCGGCGCGTAAAAAGATTGTCGAGGGCGCGGTCGGTATGGTCGAAGATGCGCTCGAGGCCCTCAAGGAAAAAGATATCATTGATTTGGATGCGGAGCGCCGCGCAACAATGGTGTCTAACCTGCTCGTTGTGCTGTGTTCGGATAAGGCGACCCAGCCCGTCGTGAACACCGGATCTATTTACTAGCTCCGCGCCGCGACAATGGCTGCCAAAAAGCAACATAAAAAATCATTCCCTCTGCGTGTCAATGCAGAGGTTTTAGAGTCGATGAAGCGCTGGTCTGACGACGAGCTTCGCTCGCTCAATGGACAGATTGAATATGTCCTGCGAGAGGCGCTGCGCAAACAGGGACGGCTTAAAAAGAAAGTTGAGGCCGAAGCCACGAAGGAGGCTGAAGATGAGTGACCGCTGGGAATATAAAATTTTAACCCCGACCATTAAAGGGATGGGCATGTTTGGGACGGCGAAGAGAATGAACGCGCATTTTGAGACTGCATTGAATGAGTTGGGCCGTAATGGCTGGGACTGCTATGGTGTGAAATTCGATGCTGTCCCCCCGACATTCTATTTAAAACGCAAGATTTAGGAGACGGTTATGAACGACAAGAGATGGCAATATAAAGTGTTCACGTTTAAATTAAATGTGTTCAAATCCCCGCAAAAAACGGATGCCTTAATCGAAGAGCGCTTGGCGCGCTTGGGTATGGAGGGGTGGGAGCTGGTCAATAGTGCCGTTTATGGCCAGTATATCCGCTTCTTTATGAAACGCTCATAGAGAGGCGTCTCAAGGGACAGATTTCCCGCGTAAGAGTCGCCATAGCCGCCTTATTGTGCGCTTGAAAAGATGGTATGGGCTGGAAGCAAGGCGGCCGAGGCGGCGAATGCGGCGCCACCGTTTTCGGGCCAGCGGTTTATATTCCGGCGTTAGATGTTCAAAGAAGACGCGAGAGACGGCCTCCCAACTATATTTTTGCGCATGAGCGACGCAGTCTTCGCGTTTCATCTCCAAAGCTTCGAGGCAGGCCGTGCGGAGGTCTTCGTTTATCGCGCCTGCATTGGATCCCGGGATAATATCGATTGGCCCCGAGACGGGGTACCCCGCCACTGGGGTTCCCGTCGCCATGGCTTCGATAATAACCAGCCCAAAAGTGTCGGTTTTAGACGGGAAGACAAACACATCGGCATCAGCGAAGTGACGCGCCAATTCTTCGCCGAATTTTGCGCCCGTAAATCGAATAGAAGGATATCTCTTTTTAAGCTGCTCAAGCTGCGGCCCATCCCCGACAACGACCTTCGATCCGGGCAGGTCGAGCTCCAGAAAGGTTTCGATGTTCTTTTCAACCGCCACGCGGCCAACATTGACCCATATGGGGCGTTGCAGGCCGGCATAGACATCTTCGGTTTTGGGCGCTGCCTCAAAGCGGCAGCTCGGATTGAATAGGTCAGTGTCCACGCCGCGCGCCCAAGCCGCCAATTTCGTGAAACCGCGCTCGGTCAGAAACTCAACCATGGACGGCGTTGTGACCATGGTTCGCCCGCCTGAATTATGAAAGTTGCGGACAAAATCATAGGGCCATTTCAAAGGCACAAAAGGAAAGCGAGCTTTGATATATTCCGGGAATTTCGTATGATAACTCGTTGTAAAAGGCATGCCCCATTTCAAACACAGAGAGCGCGCCATTTGCCCGAGCGGGCCTTCGGTCGCAATGTGAACGGCTTCGGGGCCGAATGCGGTCATTCGTTTTTTTACGCTGCGATAGGCAAAGGGCGCGAGTCTAATGTCAGGGTATGTTGGCAGGGGCAGGGTGAAATACCCGTCAGACGGCGCAATGACTTCAACTATATGGCCTTTTTCAATCAGGGCATTCGTTGTCTGTTGCAAAGTGCGCACGACACCATTGACCTGCGGGTGCCATGCATCCGTGATAATCAGTATTTTCATGAAGAGTTCATGCCACAACTCTTAGGTTTGGCATAGAGGAGAGAGGCAAACTTCATCGGAATGACATATTTCTCTACCTTTGGCTGAATTTCGACTCACAGCGCGTTTATACACGTTGTTGTCCACTGATTCTGATATGAACGGGCTATTTTCGAAGGGAATAATCTGCCTATCTACTCAAGCGCGAGACATTCGATTTAGAGGTGAATTTTTGCGTCACGTAATGATGAAAGTTTTGTAAAAAATATGACGTAATCCCAAAGGCTTAACGGTTCGTAAACCATTTTGCTCTCAATTCGAACATACTAGGTGTTGACGTGTAGGCCGAATTACACACTATATGTAGTCGAAACGGTTCGTTTTCACGTTACACTGTACATATATCGGGTACCCTCCCGGCGGGGTGGGTTTTGTATGTGCGGAACACTTGAAACGAGCAAATGACAGGATACCTTGGGAGGGGAAGAATAGATGAGTGAGATGACACAGAGCGAGTTCACGTCAATGAGTGAAGGGGATATCGATGTTTTGGAGGACTCGGCGCGTACCGAGACAACAGTAAAGGCCAAAACAGTCGGGAGATCGCAAAAAGAGAAGACAGCTCAACCGCTTAATCCCGGTACGGAGCGTCCTAAGACTATTCGGGCACGCGATGCTTTATTGACAGACTTCGGTAAGAAAACACTGGTTGACCGTTACCTTCTTCCTGAAGAATCCTATCAAGATATGTTTGCGCGTGTCTCCCAAGCCTATGCGGATGACACAGAGCACGCCCAGCGTCTTTACAATTACATGTCAAAATTATGGTTCATGCCTGCAACACCCGTCCTTTCTAATGGCGGAGCTGATCGCGGTTTGCCAATTTCCTGTTTTTTGAACGCGGTTGATGACAGCCTCGATTCTATCGTTGATATTTGGAATGAAAATGTTTGGCTTGCCTCCAATGGCGGCGGTATAGGCACTTATTGGGGCAGTGTCCGCTCTATTGGCGAAAAAATTGGCCGCGCGGGTAAAACATCCGGTATCATCCCGTTCATCCGCGTGATGGACTCATTGACACTGGCTATTTCCCAAGGTTCACTGCGCCGCGGCTCAGCGGCTGTATATCTCGATATTCATCATCCGGAAATTGAAGAGTTTTTGGAAATTCGTAAACCGTCCGGTGATTTTAACCGTAAGTCGCTTAACCTGCATCACGGTCTGAACATCACAGACGAATTTATGGAAGCTGTGGCGTCCGGCGGCGATTTTGGTCTACGCAGTCCGCATACAGGCCTTGTTATCAAGAGCGTGAATGCCCGTAAGATCTGGCAGAAAATTCTGGAAATGCGTTTGCAAACCGGAGAACCTTATATGGTTTTCTCAGATACGGTGAACAAAGCGCTCGCGCCGCATCAACGTGAAGCAGGCCTAAAAGTTCAGCAATCCAATCTCTGCGCTGAAATCATGCTCGCGACGGGTAAGGATAAATACGGGAAAGACCGGACGGCTGTCTGTTGTTTGTCCTCTCTGAACGCCGAGCGTTGGGATGAGTGGAAGGACCAAGAAGGCTTTATCGAAGATATTATGCGCTTTTTAGATAATGTTCTGGAGAGCTTCATCCGCAATGCGCCCGATAAAATGGCGCAAGCGAAATATTCTGCGGCGCGCGAACGCTCTGTTGGCTTGGGCCTGATGGGTTTCCATTCTCTGCTGCAATCAAAATCTATTCCGTTTGAAAGCGCGATGGCCAAGAGCTTTAACAACCGTATGTTCTCGTACATTCGTAAAGAAGCCAATGCAGCGTCCAAATCTTTGGCCGCCGAACGCGGGGCTTGTCTTGATGCTTTGGACATGGGCGTGACGGATGAGCGCTTCAGTCATAAAATGGCTGTGGCACCGACCGCGTCCATCTCGATTATTTGCGGCGGCACCTCTGCGGGGATTGAGCCTATTCCGGCGAATATCTACACGCACAAAACGCTCTCTGGCTCTTTCACTGTTAAGAACAAGTTCTTGGAAGCCGCTTTGGAAGAAAAAGGCTTGAACCGTGACGGTGTCTGGGCGACGATTTTGGAAAATGAAGGCTCTGTTCAGCATATTGAAGAATTAGACGAGCATGAGAAGGCCGTGTTCCGTACCGCGTTCGAAATTGACCAGCGCTGGGTGATTGAACACGCCGCTGACCGTGCGCCTCATATCTGCCAAGCGCAATCTTTGAACATTTTCATTCCCGGAGATGTTGATAAGTGGGACTTGCACATGTTGCATTGGCAGGCCTGGGAAAAAGGCGTGAAATCGCTTTATTATTGTCGTTCCAAATCCGTCCAGCGCGCATCATTCGCTGGCTCGGAAGCAAAAAGCGATATGGAAAAAGCTATGGAGGCCGCCGCGCCAACGGATTATGACGAGTGCCTTGCTTGTCAGTAATAGGAAGTTTTGAACTACTTTATCTCTCTAACTCAATGAGTTAATAGACTTTCGAACGTAAACTTATTTTTCTGGATATGATGTGCCCCTAGCTTTGTAGACACCTTGCAAGGTGAAACTGGAAGCAAGGAGAGTGTCCTTATCGGCAGTCATATTCGATACACAGAAGAGTTTAAATTAGGGGCTGTGGCGCAAGGTTACGGACAAGGGTAACAGCGTGACATCGGTTGCTGAGCGTCTGGGCGTCAGCGCGAAGTCGCTTTTCGATTTTGTGAAGCGATATGGGAGCCACCAGAGCAGATCAGCTGGCTCCGAGACGACGCGGAGATCGAACGGCTCAAGGCTGAGCTACGGCGTGTCACTGAGGAGCGCGATATTGTTAAAGAAGGCCACGGCGTTCTTCGCAAACGACCACAGGTGAAGTACGCCTTTATAAAAGCGCATCGGGACGAGTTCTCCGTGCGTGCCATGTTTCGTGTCTTGAAGGTCCACGCCAGTGGTTTTTATGCGTGGCTCAAGAACGGTTTATCGTGCTAAGCTAAGCAAAAGCGCCGACTCACGTGCCTTATCAAGCAATTCTGGTTGGAGAGCGGGTGCGTTTATGGTTATAATACAATCCATCACGACCTGCTGAGCCTGGGCGAGCGCTGCGCGCCTAATACGGTTTCAAAGCTCATGCGAAGCGAAGGTTTACGGGCCCAAGTCGGTTATAAGCGCCGTCCTGGCAAGAGAGCCTGCTCTTTTTTATAAGGAAATTTATCTTTGCACCATTTCGGAACCGTTGGTTCGTCTATATCCAACTTGTAATCAAAACGTTCCTTCGGAGAAAAGCACCGCAGGACAAAACCCTCTGCAAGACTTTTAAGACCCGGGTCCTGAGCCCCGCCCTCTAACGCCTTCAAACCTTGGTCTAGTTGTGCATATCTGTAATCTACAGAAGGCTTGTTTGAACCGGTCAGCCAAATCGCATCGTTATCAATTATTATAACCTCAGCCCCGTTCGGGCTTGCGAAAATAACTTTGGAATCATTGTATTCTACGACTTCATTGCGTTCGCTGAAGTAAATGTTTCCTTCTTTGGTAATACCAAAAAACTCTTTGGTATCCGCTACAAATCTCATATCTTTTAATTCCACCGTCTCTTTTTTCGGAAATCCATCATATCCTTTCATCTCCGGTTTCTTTATCCGTCTCTTAATCACGTTATTTGCGTGCCATTCTTCGAATTCACCATTGTCCCTACCAATAAACCACAAAGCCTTATTTCGCGTCATTACGCTGAGATGTTCAAAACTCTCAGATATATTGAAGTCATATATCGGCTTGTTAAAATTATCTTCCCAAAGGATCTTGCCGGTGGCGTCGGTTAAACTAAATTTGTATTTGTCTTTCTTCCAATCAAAGACAGTGAAGATTAAAAACTTACTGCTGTCGGGGTTTCCAAATACAGCAACACGCTCTACTCCAGGCTGATTGAAATATGTGTTAAGAAAGCGGTGCTCAGGCAAGATATTGTCTTGGTGGATGCGTCTTGCCCCCCTGCTGACGGCTATAGTTTCACGAACAAATTTAGACGTCTTGAGATCGAAAACAATATTTGCACCAGAGTCTCGAGTAACCCCAATTAAATAGCGTCCATTATCACTGATTGTGTAATACTGACCAATATTGGAGTCAGGCACTTTCGTATTGGATTTATCTCCGGTCAGAGGATTGAGCTTAACAATTGAGTAAGAGTGTTCCTCTTGAGCAGTATCAGATTTGGACATCAATACGGTGATTTCGTCACTATCATTGGCGACAGCCCGTATGAATTTATATTCAATGCCGACATTAAAGGTATCGTAAAAGACGGGTGAGCTGTTGCCCTTATTAATTCCCATGAAGTTTAACTTACCATCAATAAAGTTGATAGCAATAACCCGATTACCATCATGACTGAAGAAAACGTCTTCCGGTATGGGAAAATCAGAACTTATATCAACAAGCAAACGGCCTTTCGTTTGTATTTGGGGGTATTCCTTGGTCTTACTATCCAGGTCATTGTACACATATTCTGCAAATTCTTTACGCATTTCACTCTTTTTGCCGTCATTGAGTATCTCTAAAGCAAGCAGAAGGGGGGCATCATGTCTGTCAGATATGTTCTGAGCCAAGGCAAATACAGAACTGTGATGTTTTTTCGTTGCTGTCTTTGTTGCTTGATAGCTATAGAATTGTCCAATTAAGAAGGCACTTAAAAGAATTCCGGCAAAACTGACGGAGTATGTCCGAACCCGAAATTTTGTTTTTGCGACTTGCACTCGTGAAAGCGCAAGTTCCTCTTCCTGTTGCTTTTGCCGGGTCTGCCGTTCAACGCTGTTTGCAATGGTATTATTTATATTTTGCCGTGCTTCGCCGGGGGTGGCATTAGGGTTTGTGTAGGTAATACTTGTAAGATGTCTGGAAAACCAAGCTTCGGAAAAGGTTCCTTCACGGATTTTACGCTTTTTCCATTTTTTAGCCTGCTCGACCTCATGGCCTGTCAAAAGGTTCCGTCTAAAATAGTCACTGGCATCAGTGATGTCTCGGGCCTCTTCTTGTATCCAACCTTTAAGGCGGCCCCAATGCCTGAGAAGACTCTCATGGCTGATATCAATAATAGAATTTTCATTCTCAGTCCCGATAGTGTGCGCGTTGGAAGCATAGATAAAATCGCCACTGCCGGTCTGAAATGCGCTGTGGATTGTGGCGAAGTCTTCGCGGCTCACCCCTGTTTCCTGTAACAGTCTGGAGAGCTTGACCCGGCGCCGTACGGCCCATTTATCTAGCTGCCCAAAATCAACTAACGATAAAAATATTCGTTTGGCGCCATGCTGCAACGGTTCATCAAGAGTGTTGTAAATTCCGTTTAGATGTTTTGAGAGCGCCAATGAAAGCCCGGTGACTTGATTGTCTGCGTGATTTTCAGAGTCCTTTAATGTGCATATGGATTGATAGTCTGCCAGTGATATATCGTTTTCATCTCCGTCAACATGCCTGTTCTCCCATATTTGGCTTAATGCATGCTGCAAAAGCGGGAGTTGATCGGGCAACCTGAATCGTCCGGTTCCCAAATAGCTTTCCGCTTCTTTTTGCAACTCTTCGAGAAGAGTGGTGATTAAATCCTCATCGACTGTGGGTGCGTTGTCATCAGTGAATCTGCCCAATATTTGCCGCGCCGGCTGGGCAATAATTTTCTTGATTTCAGGGGTCTTTAACTTCCTGACCATAAAAAGATATCGGTCGACATCTTTGTGCAGGCTCGTGTTGATTTCACAATCAACTAAGTATTCTGTTCGCATTGTAACAAGGCAATGAACTCTTCCGCCTCCACTTGATCTCAAGCCCATGAATATTTTTATAAAATGATCTAAGTCTTCACGATGCCGTTTTAGCCGTGTCAGATTATCTTGTGAATGCGTCGCTTCAGGATCAGTTCCCGAAAGTCTGAAAAGCTCTTCAAATTGATCAGCAATAATCAACAAATTTTCTGCCGGGTCGCCGTCGCTGTCAGAAATCGACTTGGCGCGCGATAACTTCCAGGCAGCCCTGAAAAATTTTCGAGGGTTGTTGCCCAAAGCCAGTCCGACAAAGTCCTCCCTGGAGATTCCGGTTTCTTCCTGATTGAGCACAGGGTTCCCGCTGTTCATACCCTCCGCTTTCATATGGTAGGCGTCATAAATAGCACCGGCGAGGTTTATAGTCGGTCCGCCGGACGGCCGGAAAACAGCCGTTCGCCACCGCCGCGCTTTTGTGTGGACTATCCCGTTTTGTAAGGCTGGGATCAGTCCTGCGAATGCTAGTGAAGACTTCCCCGTTCCGGAAGGCCCTACAATATAAACAGCTTTATTTTTGATCAGATCCAGGGCAATATCTTGGATTATATTATCTCTGCCATAGAAGAACCGTGAGTCGGAATACTTAAAAGGGCGCAGTCCGGGGTAGGGATTTAAGGTGTGTGTTTCCGAGCTCACGTTGGCCCCCAACGTTCACTGTTATTCAAAAAAGATATAATAGAGTCGGCGGAGGTATCAGATATGTGCTCAACCTCAATTTGTCTTAACTCAGGGTCATCTGACTGTCCCATAGTTCGCTTGAGAACGCCGTCATTATCATTTGCAATAAGGATTATATTATTCTTATGAATTCGGACCAAACTTTGTGTTGCTCTTCTGAATTCCTTTATAGTAGTCAAGATGAAGCCTTCATCTTGAGGGCTACTCACAAACATAATGTGCTGGTCGCAATTACTTAAATACTCCTCTTCAGCAATTTTTAACTTTAGCAATGAGGTGTCCTCGCCGGATACTACGCTGATATATGGCGGGGACGTAATTAATGACTTAGGCCATAACAATTTTGTCACCTCTACAGCCTCATAAATGTCCTTGTTACCCGCACTGATATGTATGTGATGGTTTATTTCACTTCTGCGAGCCTTAAGCTTTGGATCGGCGATTAATTTTCTCAAGCCGGTTCTGAGTTTTCGGCATTTTGAAATCAGTGTCGATTTTTGCTCAGGAAAATCAAATGATAAAGGGTCGCAAAACGCAGGTTCCTGGGACTCTTCAAAAAATGGGAGTACAATGGAGTTTTTGACAAGAATTTGCCGGTATAAGCTCTGAACCCATTTCCTGTCTGTTTCATCGTCACACTCAGATATACATCCGTTAATAGTTGAATTGTTATTGGGTCCGAATTCACTGTCCCCATCGGTGTACTTTGCCATTATATTGTCTAAATCAATAAAAATGTGTCTTTTGGAGTAGTCTTTATTCGTACCATAAAACTCTTTGAAAAGTGATGATTCATAACGGCAAGCAGCGCTATTAAAATAATTCTGACTTAAGAAGGTTATCATTATCGGGCGAGACCGAATTTCCTTAATCAGTTTGATGTTTACAGGATCAGTACGGCTGTCGGCCGGAAAAAAATATATACCTCGCGAAACTTGGTGGGCCGAAAAGGCGCATCCGGGTACTCTGTTGCCTTTAAACACTTCGAATAGTATCCGTTTTATTAAGCTAAGGCTGACTTTGTTTCCTTTTGTGTCTCTAACGACATCACTTTGGTCTTCGTCATCAGCTGATGCGTAACTAACAAAAATCATAACTGTCCCTTGTTATAGCTTCCTTATTCTCTGTTCTTTTCTTTGTGAACATCATAATTTCTCCCCCAAAATAATTCCCCGAATGTGCTCACCTTACTTTGATTGCATCAGTTCCCTTTGTAAAAATACGGCAATAACGTCCCCCATATAATTGCAAGCAAAGCTCCCATGTATTGTCGGCTTTCACCCCATATCCATGAGAATCCGGCGTCTCCGCCCAGGGCTATGAGCCAGAGAACGAATGAAACTAGGGTTATAAGAATTCCGAAATATTGAGGCTTATCCCCCGGCTTGGATTTCGTTAGCTTTATTCTGACGGCAATAATTAAAACCAAACAGGCGGCAATGAGTATGCCTATACCCAGTGGATCATATTTCTGCTCGTCACCTATTCTGCCGACGATAGATGTTCCGGTTCCATAAAGGGCGAGCGCTTCTGCCGGAATGAGTTTTATGATACGGGAGTCCCAATTGTCCTGCGCCACCGTGCTTGAAATGGCATTTGGGGATAAACCGGGCAAATCATTTCCCGGCGTCGAGGGGGGGGGGCGTAGCGATGAATGCGTAAGCTCATAATATCTCCAATATCAGTTTCACCCGAGCCTTTTTTGCAGGGCCAATTCACGATAATGCCGCCCGATATAATTCAGCTTTACGGATGCGCTGAATATTGCGGCGTGCCACATTGAGAAGCTTCCGCTTTCGTTTGGTGGCCATGCCATACTATCCGTCATGACATCCCAATTTTCCGGTTTGTCTTTCGGAACAATTACCGTGATGAGACCGTTTTTAAAGCAGCTTTGCAGCGCTCGGTAATTATCAAAAAGTTCCGGTATAAATGGAACGTTTTCGCCAAATACATCCTCGAAACCTTTACCGCGGTCTTTAACGCGTTCGTGCTGCGGTGAGAGTGTGTAATCGCTGTCAGAATCTTTAAAAATTGACGTCAACCGCATAATTTTAGAACGCTGTATTCTTGGGGTGCATTTACGGATTTCAATAAATCTGCTGACATTTGTTTTGTAAACTGGGCGCTGCTCCGTTGCGCCTAAACGAGAATCTATCAGAGCGTATAGTGCCGAAGGTGTGACCCGCCCCAAGATATCAGCAGATTGACCTTCCAGGCCATCGAGCAGTATAGATGTGAAGGCCCCATGTCCGTCGCGTCCGCCGGAGTCTCTCGCCTTTTCATTGTCCTCACAGGATGTCAGCAGCGTAACGCCTTTGCCGATCTGTGAAAACTGATCGGAGAAATCGCTATTGCCGGCGGCGCCTGCATGGCAGCAGTCTAAAATAACGGTGGAGGAACGCACGCCTTTGCCAACCGCGTTATTAGCCCGTCGCATGAGCAGGTTCATGTCTATGCCGAAGGAATCATCTTTGCCATCGCTGGTGACGAGATAGTCATTGTCATCCAATTCAGACCGTGTGGCATGCCCGGCGAAATATAGGAGGGCGCCGTCAAGGTTTCCTGAAAACAACCAATTTATTTCCTCAAGCAACTTACGCCTGCACACCGGATAGCCGGGCTCAGAGACATGCAGCTTTATATCATAATTTCGTGAAGCAATATCTTCACCGTGTTGGGGCTCATGTGTGCTCAGGAGGTTGGCGACTGCTTTGGCATCATTAACAGCATTGCTCAGATCTGTAATTCCGGGATCATTATAGTGATCGATACCAATTATCAGTGCGCGTTTCCGGGGCATCCTTATTGCGGGGACACGGCAAGGCCATTACCAATGTCACTCCGAGCCAGGCCGATTGCCCTGGCTTTCACAGCGATACGAGCGGCTACCATTGAGGCCGTGGCTTGCCCTGACAGCCCCATAAGCGCTTCTTGCCAGTATAAAGCGGCGATTCCGGCCACATGTGGGCAGGCCATACTGGTTCCACTCATGGTGACAAGGTCACCAACCCCAGCGCGCGCTGAGAGGATATCCACTCCTGGAGCCGCGACCAAAGGTTCCGTATTAGAAAAGCGCGCAATGCCAAAATCACTTCCTTGTTTGGACAGCGCGCCAACACTGACCATTCCCATTCCGGTCGATGGCGGCGCGGCTGCTATGGTGTATTCAGGTCTGTTGGATTCATTGCCAGTCGCAGCGACAACAACCATTCCGGTTCGGCTTCCTAGTTCTTGAGCTTTAAACATAGCCAGTTGCGCGTCTATGACAGCAACATTGGCTCTGTATTGCTGAAGCGCTATGGATGTTGCCGCTCTGATGTCAACACCGCGCAGTTCCACCTGATCTCTTACAAAACCCGGAAAATCTATTCCAAGTGACATGGATGCGACATGTACATTCTGAGAAAAAACCCAGTTAAGTGCGTTGACGAGCGCTCCGGTGCCGGCTGGTAAAACTTTGGCTATAAAGGCTTGCGTAACTCCGGGGGCGACGCCAATTCGTTTGCCGTCTACATCCCGTCCGAATATGGTTCCGGCGCAATGAGTGCCGTGCCCGTCCTGATCCCCGTCCGGATGTGCCGTAAAATTTCTTTCAACGATGTTTACGCCCGAAAATGCAGGGTGACTTGCGTCAATGCCAGTATCTAAAACGGCAACGGAAACGCCTTGTCCGTTATAGCTAGACGAGTGCGCTTCGACGGCTTTGATGCCCCAGGCTATATTATCGTCGGAATTCGCGGAAACCCCGGCACCGCTATCGGAATTTTTGACCGGATTTATAAGCTCTAATTGCATCTCGTCGGCGACCAAATGCTCTGAACTGTCTTCTAAAGCCTTACGATCGCCCGGCGATAAATCCGCCGTTTCTACGGTAGTTTTAGCCACGTCATCAGGATTGTTAGACAAGGATCGATAGTCTGCAAGACCTCTGTCCTTAGCTACATTTTCAGAAAATTTTACGACTATACTTGTCATATTACTACCCCCTATACTTTGTTAACTTAACATTATTAAATGACAAAAAGCAACCTTTGCTTTAACGTGGGTCTAAGAGGGGGCCCGTTATGAACATATTTATTAACTACAGACGATCTGACAGTCAGTATCAGGTTGATCGTCTATTTGAAGAATTATCCGTGTATTTGGAGGCCCCCGAAGAGCAGCTTTACATGGATATAGAAGCCACGCCTTTGGGGGTTGATTACATTGATTACATTCAAAAGAAAATTCGCGAAAGCGATGTGTTTCTGGCCGTAATCGGTGATGAATGGCTGCTGACACAGGATGCAAAGTCAGGTGAGCCGAGATTGAATAATCCTGAAGATTTGGTGCGCCGTGAGATCGCATTTTCAGTTGAGGTTGAGATTCCTGTAATCCCGACACTTTTGGATGAGGCTGTATTTCCTAGGCCCTCTCAACTTCCCGAGGAAATAGGGGCTTTAACGCGCAGGAATGGTGTCGCCATACGGCGGCGGACATTTGATGAAGATGTCCACGCCTTGGCTGAAGGCTTAGGTTTAACCGGTGAAAACCGTAAAAAAGGCGTGTTTTTGCTGCCGCCTTTACTGGGTGGCAGTATGCTCCCCGGGCAAACCGGCAACAACAATGCATCACAGTCACCCAATCCGAGGCCTCAAAATATGGCGAGGGCGATGACGACCGCTAAGGCTGCCAAAGGGGCCGTCGGCGCGAGCAAGATTGGAATGCTCCTTAAATTACTCATTGGGGCGGTAGTTATTTCTGTGGGTGGATTTTTAGCCCTGACCGCCATAACGAACGGTAATAGAGATGGCGGAAAGGAACCAAGGCCGCCAATAAAAACTCATAGTTTGAATCTATCCGTGAGCCCAAAAAATTTAAAGTCTGCGAAGGTCGGCGACTCGGTGAAATTTTCGGTTACCGTCACAAATACAGGCAACGCTGCGGAAACTAACGTTCGGTACGGGTTTAAGAACGTGATGACAGGTAAATCTAATACTGTCGCAAAGGGTACGCTGGCCCCCGGAGCCCGGTTTACAGAGCGTGGCGTGTATCAAGTCAGGGCTTCAGATGTATCCAGAGGGAAAATTAAGTTCTCATTTTCTACAAGTTCTGATGCGATTAGGACGCCCGTAACGGCGAGCCTCACTGTGGCAAAAATCAATGCGATGCCAGCGAAATGGTCGCCATGGTTTGATAGGGATAATCCGAGCGGTGACGGTGATTTTGAAACCATTGCTGATTTGACCAAGCAATTTTCAGGCTGCGTAAAACCGGTGGCTATAGAATGCCGAGTTAAGTCGACAAAGGCCAAATGGCAAACGGCCAGGCAGGTTTATAATTGTGACCTTCAAGTGGGCGGAAGCTGCCGCAATTCAAAGCAGCCAAATTACAGTGCTCGAAACCGAACCATCTGTACGGATTATGAAGCCCGTATTTCATGCCCGATTAAATAGGATGTCTTAATGCTTACTATTGTAATTGATCCTGGGCATGGCGGCAGAGTTAAGGTCGGCGGCTCAAGTCCTAACAATGCGACGGGCCCGAAGGGCACGCTTGAAAAGTCCGTGACCCTGGCAATCGCCCTTGCTGCCAAGTCTGCCTTGCCGTCAACCGATACGGTAATTTTGACCCGTGACTACGACATCAATATAGGGCTGGCAGATCGGGCTAATGTCGCCCTTATTAACAGCGCCGACTTATTTTTATCAATTCATTTAAATGGCTGGCACAGTCCAAGTGTTCAGGGAACGGAGTGTTATCACCATCCGTCGGCCAATATGCAGAGTCAGGATTTTGCGCAGCTAATCCAAACCGAAATTCTGGCTATAACCGGAATTCGAGATCGCGGGGTGAAATCACAGAATATGGGTGTATTACGCCCCTCACGTCATCATGGGTCTACAGGAGCTTGTCTGGTCGAGATCAGCTTTCTGACCGATCCTGATGAAGAAATCCGTATAAATAATAAGCTTTACATTGACCGTTTAGGGCAAGCGATTGCCAGGGCCTGCCAAGCGTATACCCCGGGAGCCTATGACAGCTTTGTTATGCCTCAGGCGCGCGTACAGCGCCGCCGGGACGAGGGCGACGCCGAGGAATTTGAAGATGGCCTCTCTATGCAGTCACAAGCTCGCCGAAAGGGAGGGGTCTCAAACGGCCTGCAATCGATTAAAGGTATCGGACCGGCGCGTGAACAGGCCTTGCTGGACATGAATGTAAAGTCTCTGACGGATTTAGTCCAAATGCCAAAATCTACGGTTGATGAATGCGCTGAAGCCTTAGGGGTAGGTATTAAAACCATAGAAGCGTGGATAGTGCAGACTAAAAGTAAAATATGACCTTAGCGATGTAATTTCATTTATTGATGGATTTTATAATTTCTAATGTCGACGAGCGAGGTGATTGCCACAACTGCCGCGCTTCGCTTGCCTACTTGTGAATGCCGCTCCGACAAGTCGAAGCACCATTTCCAAGTTCAAAATTTCGTAAACTTGTCATCTGAAAAACGGGCGTATTGGGGCCTATGTTTACACTTTTAGCTCTAGTTTCGTCGCATTTTACAGGTAAGCTCTTGATGTTATTCGGGAAAGACGAATGTTTACGATTCAAAACTTCTCACAATGCCAATAGGGCTTGAAAGGCGGTATTAAGACCGGCTGATCCCCCTAAATCTCTGTTTTTCAAACGCCGGCCCCTTGTGGGTCGGCGTTTTTGTTGTTTTCTTGCCACAGTTAAACGAACAAAAACTATGTTGACGTATATTAAGGAGAAAATGGCATGAAATTGTCATATAAGTAAGACACAGAGGGGCGAGCTGTGTCATTATGGCCTTGTGAGTCTTTTTGTTACACTTTTGAAGCGAGGAAAGGAGAGGCGTGTCGTATAAAATCCGAAATATCGATTATTATGTCCCGTCTGGCCTAAAAGCGAGCTTCGTCGCTGTGAGCGCCTGCCTCATGCTAGCCACTGCACCGGCGGCTATTGCTCAAGATGATACAGAAAAAACGTCACAAAAAACGATTTCGGCGAGTGATGGTTTAGCCCTTAATATTGGAAACACGTCAAATTTCGGTTTTGAAAACAGTACGCCTTTAACGGATTTGCCAGCCAGCAGTGTTGGTTCAACACTTTTTAAACTGGATATATCCGATCCAAATTGCCTGTCGGGTGTAGGACAGTGTTTACGCCGTGACGATCGTCTGGATTTAGGCGTGAGTAAGCAGTTTACAAGCGTGTCCGAAACGGGCCTTGATTTATCTGTCACCCCTCGCGCCGCCATGAGTATTGATAATGAGAACGCCTCAACCTTGGTAGGCGCTGTCGTGGAAATCGGTGAAGATTTGCGTAAGGGATCAGAGTTCAAGAATAATACATGGTATGTTTTTGCGGGCGCAGATGCCGAGGCTGTTACCTATGGCCCGAATACGATTAACCGTCTGACCAATGGCCAGTTTTATCTCCAAGATCAAATCTTGGTCGGGGATGCACAGGCAGGCGTAGGGTATCGCATCGGCGACGCAGATGTGTATTTATCCTATACGCGCCGGGAAGCCACATCAGAAGATTTCAAATTCTCTGAGGACGCGGCCGCTCTTTCCTTTACTTGGAAGCGGTAACGCCTGACAAAGATTTGGCCGTTAAAAAAGCAAACGTCATATCGCATTGACGAAACTCCCTATCCCCCCTAACTCCCCGCCTATGACAGTTGAAAATTATATGAGTTCCAAAGCGTGGCCCTTTGAACAGGCGCGTTTAATTTTAAAACGCTTGGATATTGAAAAGCGCCGCGGGATTGAGCGTGGTGATAAACCCGTGGTTTTTGAAACAGGCTACGGCCCCTCAGGACTGCCGCATATCGGCACGTTCGGTGAAGTTGTCCGAACAACTATGGTGCGCAATGCCTTTATCGCGCTGACCGAAGGCAAGATTAAAACACGGCTCATTTGTGTATCGGATGACATGGACGGCATGCGCAAAGTGCCAGGAACTGTTCCTAACCCCGAGAGCCTCGAAGTATATTTGCAAAAGCCGCTGACGGATGTACCAGACCCTTTCGGAACACATGACAGCTATGGCGCGCATATGAATGCGCGTTTACGCGCCTTTCTGGATAGTTTTGGGTTCGAATATGAGTTTATGTCAGCAACCGAACTCTATCGGGGGGGGCAGTATGATGACTATCTTTTGCGGGCTTTGGATAAATTTGACGATATCATGGCGGTCATGCTGCCAACATTAGGCGAGGAGCGCCGCGCTACATATTCTCCCTTTCTACCGATTTCGCCGAGCACGGGCCGCGTCCTTTATGTCCCGATGAAAACCATCGACAAAGAAGCGGGCACCATAACATTTGATGACGAGGACGGAACGGAAGTCACTTTGCCTGTCACAGGCGGTAATGTGAAGTTTCAGTGGAAGCCTGACTTTGGCATGCGTTGGGCCGCCCTTGGTGTTGATTTTGAAATGTTCGGCAAAGACCATCAAGACAACGCTCCAATTTATTCCCGCATCTGTAAGATCCTCGGCGGCGAACCGCCCGTGCAATATGTCTATGAACTTTTCCTCGATGAAAAAGGCGAGAAAATTTCTAAAACCAAAGGCAATGGGATTGCTGTTGAGGATTGGCTGAAATATGCGCCGGCTGAAAGTCTGTCGCTCTATAATTTCGCCAAGCCGCGCGCGGCCAAGAAGCTTTATTTTGATGTTATTCCAAAAAATGTTGATGAGTATTTTCAGCACCTTGACGGCTGGAACCGCCAAGACGAAAAAGCCCGTGCCTCAAATCCTGTTTGGCATATTCATAACGGAAATCCGCCAAGCTTTATTCCGCCTGTATCCTTCGCCTTATTGCTAAATTTGGTGAGTGCGGCCAATGCATCGGATAAGGATATTCTCTGGGGCTTTATTCAACGCTATGCACCTGAAGCAAATCCGGCAGATAATCCAGCGCTTGATGATCTCGCCACATATGCCGTGCGCTATTATCAGGACTTTGTGAAACCTAATAAAGACTACCGCACCCCGACCGAGAAAGAGAGCAAAGCCTTGGAAGACCTGAAGGGGCGTTTGCGCGCGGTTGCAGATAATGAGAAGTCTGATGCTGAAGCGCTGCAAACGCTTATTTTCTCAGTCGGTAAAGACCATGAATTTGAAAATCTTCGAAACTGGTTTAAAGCCATTTACGAGGTCTGCCTCGGCCAAAGCCAAGGCCCGCGTTTCGGATCATTTGTGGCGATATACGGTCCTGAAGAAACGGCAGACCTGATAGAGAAAGCGTTGGTGGGTAAACTCGGATAAGCCGAGTTTGACCTGAACGTTCCTTAATGGAACTTTCTTGGTGATTATGGTATGAGGCTACATGAAGTGGTCCCATCATATCATTAATCTTGCAGTTATAGGTGGTTTAACGCTTTTCCTCGTTGCGCCAGCCTATGCCAATGATATCGCGACAGTCCAAACCCTTATTAAAACTGGTGATTACGCGGCGGCGCATGACACGGCTGTTGAAATACAAAGCGCAGAGGCTTTGGCTTTGGCGGCTGAAAGTCTGGCGCGCCAAGTCATGTTGGGCGAAGTTAAAAAGCTCAAAAAGACATCAAAAAAAGCGAGAGACCTCGCTGAAGCGGCCCTTGAGATTGACCCGACTCATCAAAATGCGCGCCTGCAATATGCGATTACGGATGGCTTTGTTGCGCGTCTGACGGGGGACGTTTCTGCGTGGATGAAAAAATTGCCGCAGAAAAGCTTTGCGAAAATTGAAGCCTATCGTGCCGACTTTCCTGATGATCCCAGAGGTGATGCGTTACTCGCGGCGTGGCATTTGGGGGTCATCCGCAAAGCAGGCACGAGTAACGGCGCCAAATGGTTCGACGCATCACTGCAAGAGGGGCAGAGGCTTTATGAAGGGGCGATGTTAGCAAGCCCCGATGATCCTGTGATTGCCATGAATTATGCCTTCGCCTTAATCGCACTAGGAGAAGATGTTTATTCGGACTGGAATAAAGTGAAGAGCTTATTAGAACGTGTGAAGAGGATGCCCGTCACAGATGACCTTAGCCAAAAAATTGAAGACCACGCCTCTGCGGCTCTGACATTACTCGAAAATAAAAAGGCCTCGCGGGACTACGCCGAAGCCTTTTTAGATGGCGAACCGTCTGGTTAACTTTTCGATGAATTATATCGAAAATGAAGATTTATGATTTCTGATGATACAATAGTTGAAATAGGCATAAATAGGTTTCTCTGTAATTTGGGACGCCTATTATTCCCTTTATATCTCGCAACGCTATGTGTTCCCAATACGACATCCCAACTATGATTTCTGCCCGAGACGGATGGTCGATAATTTTGCAAAAGTTTGTGGTTCAATAAGTGCCAAAGCATTTGGTTCTCGTTGAAATAAAACTCTAGCTGATTGGAGGCATTGCAATGATCGCCTGCGGCGACGCTATCTCGAGTAACTGTTACTTTGCATGCAGTCATGAAATGCTTATTGTGACACCCAGACGATACGGGCAATCCATTGGATGTCTGTCCGGGCTAAACGCCTGTCTTCATACTCTCGGTTCAGCGAAATAAGCTCGATATGAGTTTGGCTCATCATGCGAAGCTCTTTGGCCATGACTTCGCCCTCATTTGTTTTCACGACAACGCGGTCGCCTTTGCGTACGGCTTCATTCGGCGCGACCAGGACTTTATCGCCCGCCCTTAAAACCGGAGACATAGAGTCCCCCGCAATTTGCAAACAGTAAACATTTTCGTCCCTCAGGCCGGGAACGCGAACATCTTCCCATCCTGCGCCGACTGGAAAGCCTGCATCATCAAAGAAGCCTTGATTGCCGGCTTGTGCGAGGCCAATGACAGGAATTGAGGGGCCATGAGCTCCGGCTTGGTCGGCGAAACGGGCGAAATCTTCAAAACTCATCCCCACTGTGGCGAGGACTTTGGACAGACTCTCTGTGCTCGGCCAACGGGCTTTGCCAGAGGAGGATTGTCGTTTGGACTTATTGAATGTTGTAGGGTCGAGGCCGGCCTGTCTAGCCAAACCCGACGGGCTGGTCGAACGATGGCGCGCCAAGCGATCCAGGGCGTTCCAAATATCATGATGCGAAAACATAGGTGGAAAATTAGGAAAAAAAGCCTATTACGTCAAATAAAAAGCCCGCCAGAAGGCGGGCCAAATGAGTTTATACTATTTTAGTGAACCCGTTTAGTTGTAAGCGCTTTCTCCGTGAAGGCTGGTGTCCAGACCTTCATATTCCTGTTCTTCTGTGACCCGCAGACCCAGCGTAACTTTAAGAACAAACAAGATGATGGCACTGGCTAGGGCGGACCAAAGAACCACAGCGCCCGTACCAATAAGCTGCGCAACGATGCCGCCGTCACCCGTACCGCCCAGAGCTTTTGCACTGAGGAAGGGCAGGAGCAAGATACCTAAAATACCGCCGACACCATGAACCGCAAAAACGTCAAGACTGTCATCAATCTTCAGGCGCACACGGATGAGGTTGACGGCAAAGTAACACACGAGGCCGCCGGCCAAGCCGATGAGCAATGCGCCGCCCGGCCCAATGACGCCTGCGGCGGGTGTAACGGTTGCCAATCCGGCAATTGTACCCGTCGCAGCGCCGACCAATGTTGGCTTCTTATTACTAATCGATTCCATAGCGACCCATGAAAGTGTGCCGACTGAAGCGGCAATATGTGTGACCAGTAAAGCCATGCCCGCGCCGCCGTCAGCCGCCAGTTGTGACCCGCCGTTAAAGCCGAACCAACCCACCCACAGCATGGAGGCGCCGATCATAACAATGGCCGGACGATGCGGTACGGAAAGCTCATTCGGGAAGCCTTTGCGGGCGCCGAGCATAAAGACATAAACGAGAGCTGAAATACCCGCTGTCGCATGAACGACCAAACCACCCGCGAAATCAATCACGCCTTTTTCAGCGAGCCAGCCGCCGCCCCAAATCCAATGAGTGACAGGCGCGTAAACGACTAATAGCCAGAGGGCCGTGAATATCATCACAGGCAGGAATTTTACACGTTCGACAAACGCGCCGACAATCAATCCCGGCGTAATGACGGCGAAGGTCATTTGGAAGGCCAAGAAAACGTTTTCTGGGATTGTTAGGCCGTCTGCCAAGCCGCCGCGAGACAGGTTTTTCAGGAACAGATTATCTAAGCCGCCCCACCATCCATTGGCTCCGCCAAATGCAATAGAATATCCGGCAATAACCCACACAATAGAGGCGAGCGCCGCAATCGCGTAAATTTTCATTAAAACAGAGAGGTAGTTCTTGGCCCGAACAAGGCCGCCATAAAAGAGCGCCAATCCCGGCAAGCTCATAAATAAAACCAAAGCTGTAGCGGTTAAGACCCAAGCTGTATCGCCTGAGCTGAGTGTTGAGTCCTGAGCAAAGGTGGCGCTGGAGCTGCCCAAACTCACAAGGCCTGCTAAAAGGCCGGTTTTGAATCGATGCATGATGTTTCCCCTCACGCTTTGTGTGTTTTATTGTGAGGAGGCGATAAAGTGGAATAGGGAGAATGCAGATGCCGCGCAGCTTCTTAAATGGGGAAGAGTGAGTGGCGCACAAAAAAACAATTAAAAAACCCCAGATTCGCACAATGATTGTGCGAACTGGGGAAGGAGATCGTGCCGCCCTTTAGGTTAGGCACGAGGGGAAAAGTTTTAAGCCGCGCCCTTCGGCGTGAAGGACGCGGCTGAAGCCTTATGTATTTACGAATTCCGGATAGCTCGGAACACCGATTTCGGATTGGTCGAGGCCAACATATTCGTCTTCTTCGCTGACACGAATGCCGATTGTGGCTTTCATCGCGAACCAGATGATAGACGATACGATGGTAACGAAGACTGCTGTTGCGAGAACACCCATGAGCTGCGCCATAAAAGTGATGCTCGGCGTCGTCACGCAGACAACCAATGTACCAAAAATACCTGCAACCAAGTGAACCGGGATCGCGCCGACAACATCATCAATTTTGAGTTTGTCGAGCAGAGGCACGGTTAAACAAGCCAAGAGGGACCCAATGGCACCAATGATAAGCGCGGCTGGAACAGATGGGTCAAGGGGGCCGGCCGTGATTGCAACTAGACCAGCCAGTGCACCGTTCAAAGCGAGGGTTAGGTCAATTTTGCCGTAACGAATTTGACAGTAAACAACTGCCATTAATACACCTGCTGCTGCGGCCATATTTGTATTTACAAAGACTTTCGCGATTGCGTCGGCATCTGTAATCGTACCCATAGCGAGCTGTGATGCGCCGTTAAAGCCGAACCAACCAAGCCAAAGGATGAAGACACCCAGTGTAGCCAATGTCATGTTGGAGCCTGGGATTGGATGCACCTTGCCGTCAACATACTTGCCCTTACGAGCCCCCAGAATGATAGCGCCTGTCAATGCGGCCCAACCCCCTGTTGAGTGAACAAGTGTTGACCCAGCGAAATCAGAAAACTCTGAACCGAATGTTTTGATAAAGCCTTCAGAGTTGAGGAAACCTCCGCCCCATTCCCAAGACCCGACGATTGGGTAGATAATACCTGTTAAAAGAACAGTGAAAATCACGAATGGCCAGAATTTGATACGCTCAGCAACCGTACCGGACACGATGGATGCTGTTGTCGCGCAGAACACCATTTGGAAGAACCAATCGGAATAAGAGGAATAGCCCGTGTCTACATCTTCGGGTGTGAAGGCATAGCCCATAAAATTCCAAGAACCGAAGTAAGTCCCGCCGCCATACATAAGGTTATATCCGACGACCCAGAACATAAGTCCGGCTACGGAATATAATGTAATGTTTTTCAAACACTGCATGGAAACATTTTTCGTGCGGACAAAGCCCGCTTCGAGCATGGCGAACCCTGCGGCCATCCACATGACCAAGAACCCACCTATTAAAAAGAGGAGTGTGTTAAAAACGAAGGCGTCATTGGCGGCGAGACTTTCCAGTGTCGGCGCATCCTGAGCCTGAGCTAATGAGGGCAGAGCAAAGAGTAATGCGGCTCCCCCGAGTATTTTCGCATATTTGCGCATGATGGTATTTCCCTTCAATAAGTTACAGGGAGGATACATGCCGCGCTTTTTTGACAAGCGTAACGGATTCAAGAACGGGAAAAGGCATGACAGGCTCTGCGGGCATAAACTGTGCGCATAAATTTCGTTTCTGCCCTGTTATTGTGCGGGAGTTTTGTTATGAGGCCCTCATGAAACGTAGTCATAATATTTTTAAGATTCTTACCCAAGACGAGTGGGTCAGTTTTCAACGTAAAGGCCAATTTGAAGGCAGTGAGCTAGATCAGTCAGATGGATTTATTCATATGTCGGCGGATACAGAATTGCAGGGAACGCTGGATAAATATTATACGCCCGGCGATGTTATTGTGCTTCTCGCCATGAAGGCGGAAAAATTTGATGCGCGTCTGAAATGGGAAGAATCACGCGACGGCGCAATGTTCCCGCATTTTTACGGCCCATTGGAATTGTCTCATGTGCGCTGGCGGCGACAATTACGCTCAGATGATGCAGGCCGCTTTGACGTGTCTGCATTTGTCGGAGAGACCGAGTGACGTTGACATATAAAGTGGGGACAGCGTTTCTGCGCCGTCTCCCGGCCGAAACTGCCCATGTAACAACCATCAAAGCTTTGCGCGCCGGTTTAGGGCCTAAGGCTAAATCAGACTCATATCCTGAACTTGCAACCGAAGTGGGTGGATTGCATCTACCCAACCCCGTCGGTTTGGCGGCGGGATTTGATAAAAATTGTGATGTGCCGGAGGCCATGCTCGGCGCAGGGTTTGGGTTTGTTGAATGCGGCACAGTCACGCCGCGTCCGCAAGCGGGTAATCCCAAACCACGCCTGTTTCGCCTGCGCGAGGATGAGGCCGTTATCAATCGCATGGGGTTTAACAATGAAGGGTTGGATTATTTCTCTAAACGCCTTCGTGGCCGGAAAAATAAAGGCGGAGTAGTTGGGGCAAATTTAGGGGCCAATAAAGAGAGTGATGATCGTATCGCCGATTACGTCACGGGCTTGTCCCGCCTTTGGGGGCAATGTGATTATTTCACCATTAATATCAGCTCGCCCAACACACCGGGATTGAGAAACCTTCAAGGGTCGACAGAGATGGATGAGCTTCTGGACCGTCTTTCTGAAACGCGGGCAAAATTGTCAGCCGGTGAACCAAGCTATCCCATGTTCTTGAAAATTGCCCCTGACTTAGATGTGACGGATGTTGACCGCGTCGTTGAGCAAGCGCGCAATTATGGCCTCAATGCCATTATCGTCAGTAATACAACAATAGACCGCCCGGATACTCTCAAGAGCGCGGCGCGCGGGGAGGGCGGCGGTCTTTCTGGTCAACCGCTCTTTGATAAATCTACAGAGCTTCTGCGTGAATTTTATAATGAGGCTCAAGGCAAAATCGATCTGATTGGCGTCGGCGGTATAGGGAGCGGCGAACAGGCCTATGCTAAAATTAAGGCGGGCGCGAAAGCTATCCAACTCTACTCGGCCCTTGTCTATAAAGGCCCGCAACTCGTCCAAGAAATCTGCGAGGATTTGTCTGTCAGGCTGAAGGCGGATGGCTATGCAAATATTAGTGAGGCAGTGGGGCAGGATTAGATCTCTCATCTAATGTCCTTACAAAGACAGGCTTTCCATCTTTTTTAACACGGACGGATAAGCGAACCCCAAAGTCACGGCCCGCATCACATAGTAAAATAGAAACGCCACCCAAATGCCAGTCGCGCCGAGTTGCGGGTAAATCATAAAATGCGCGCCTATATATAGAATGACAGAGGCAATTCCTGCATTGCGCATAGCGGCCGTCTGGGTCGTCCCGATAAAGATGCCGTCAATCTGAAAGGCTGCAAAGCCCAAAACAGGAGCCAGAGCGCAATAGGGTAGATATTGCATGGCGCTAGCTTTAACCGCGGGGTCTTGGGTAAGAGCTGTGATGACAAACGGCCCGCCAAAGAAAATCACGGCGCCGCATATCAGCGCAAAGAGAATAGAAAACTCGCTCGTTAACCGCACAGCGCGATCAAAGCGTCTGCGGTTTCTTGCGCCAAAGGCTGATCCCGTGACAGCCTCTGCCGTATGGGCAAACCCGTCCAATATCAGCGCTGACATTGTGATGAATTGCATCAAGATATGATAACCCGCCAAGAAAGTTTCCCCTTCACTGGCGGCCGCATTGCCGAAGAAATTAAAGCCCACGGTCAAAGACAATGTGCGGATGAAAATATTGGAGTTAGTCACGCCTAGTTTTGATAGGGCGTCTTTATCAAGTAGGGCCTCCCGGCTGAGAGCTTTGGGTCTGAAACCGCCGCGCCGTTTAATCTCGCGATAAGCAAAGAATAATCCTGCGGCTAAACCCGCCCATTCTGCAAAAGAAGAGGCGAGACCGACGCCGTATAATCCGGCCCCAAAACCGAGGACGAAAATGGGCGACAATATAATGTTGGCGACATTCAAAACGATTTGCAGGTAAAGCGCGAGGCCTGACCGGCTAATCCCGACAAACCATCCCATCAAGGCTATACTCGCGAGCGTCGCGGGTAAGCCCCAAAGCCGCGCGCGGATATAGGTTTGCGCTGAGCTTTCGATATCCGGTGCAGCGGTGTAGAGTTGAAATAGGAAAGGCAACAGCCAGAACTGGAAAGCGAGGATGAATAACCCGATCGCTAATCCAATGGGCAGGGCCCGTAAAATATGCGCCTGCACATCGGCCTCCGCGCCTTGCCCGTCACTTTGCGCGGCGAGGCCCGCCGTGCTCATACGCAAGAAGCCGAAGCCCCAATAAAATATTCCATAAATTACCGCGCCGAGGCCGATACCCGCCAAGGCAGACGTGCCAACGAATCTTCCTACCATTAGAGTATCAACAAAGCCGACAATCGGCGCGGCGCCATTGGCGAGCATGATGGGCCAGCTTTGCGCGAAGACCTGATGTCGGGTGAGCGTTTGCGTCATGATAGGGGAGAACCAAACATAATAAATCGGCGCTAAGCTATAGCGCCGACTTTGTATAGGGGCAGAGCAATGCTCCGCCGCAGGAAGCGTAGCGTCTTAAGAGAGGATTTTCTTCATCGCTTCTAAATACCGAATCCAAGCTTGCCGGCCGGCCTCTGTGACATAAACTAGGGTTTGTGGGCGTTTGCCTTTAAACCCTTTTTCCTGACGCACAAATCCTGCGTTTTCTAACTTGGTTAAATGGGTGGATAGATTTCCATTAGACGTCCCTGTTTTTTTTAAAAGCTCTGGAAAGCTCGCCGGGTTTACCGCAGACAGATAAGCCATAATGCCCATGCGCAACCGCCCGTGGATAATCTCGTCAACCGCGTTTAGATCTATGTCTTTTTCTTCATTAGGCATCGCTGCCTCCTGCTTTGTTCATTAAAAGAACAGAGGGAAGAACGATTGTGAATACTGTCGCGATAGCTGCGATAAGATAGACATTCACATCACCATAGAAAGCAAAGCATACAGCCGAGGCTGTGAACCCCAAGAATGACGCAACATGTAAAAGCATGATTTTACTCATTTTGGCGACAACGCCGTAAGCGAGACCTTGTCCAGCAAAACCGACAATCATAATCAGGTCGAATAATTTATAGGTCCCGTCATTTAAAACCATGTTCAGAATAATGCCGATAAATAAAGAGGCCATCATTCCGCTAAACATTACCCAGACATAGGATTCGACACGGTTAGCCGCCGAGTGCGCGCCCGGTTTCTGATCAATTTTCCGCCCCATAACCGCGCTGCCGACTCCGCCAATGATAGCAAAGGCAATCCACCCAAACATCAATGAGTTTTGTGGCCAGCCCAGCACACCGGAAAGCACGCCCCATTGCATAAAAAAGATGGCGCAAAGTAAAACGCCCCATAGCAATCCAATTGGGCCGCCGACCAGGGGCGAGTTCTCTCCAGCTTTAGCGAGTGACGTCGCATATTCTAGGTCTTCTATTAAAGACGCGGTTTCTCTTGCGCCTTCCTTTATTTCATTTGCCATGTTCGTCTCCTTTACGTGGGGCAATTTATTCGTCCGAAAGTAAAAATAACTTTTTAACAAAAATAGGTTTGACATACAAACTTAATTTAGTCAAGTTTGAATTACAAACTAATTTGAAAGGAGACTATTATGTTTGTTATGTTCAATAAAATTACCAAAGTAACCGGTGCCACGGCTTGCGGGATTTTCGCGCTGTCCAGTATTGCGCTGTCGGGTACGGCTCTTGCCGATGAAGCCCCGGCTTGGAAAGCCAAAGGCGGTACAATCCCTGTGACGGTTACTTTAAAAGACATCACACATTTGGAGGGGCCGATTTACGTGTCGATACAAACCGAAAAAGACTATCAGTCTATGAAAGGCTTTGGCGGTATCATCCAAAAGGCTGAGCTCGGCGACATGACGGCCACATTCAAAGTGGATGAGCCGGGGGAATACTCTGTGTCCGTCTGGCATGACATTGATGATGACGGGCGATTTTCGATGACGAAGACATATCAAATTCTTGATGGTTGGGGCGCTTCGGGCAATGCCCCGACAGATCGCTCCCCAACATTTGAGGATGTGAAAATCAAAGTGGAGAGCTTTGGCGCCGCAGTCCCCGTGACAATGAAATATCCAAGCTAAAACGCGGGGATATAAAAAATGAAAGCCACTCTGAGAGGAGTGGCTTTTTTTATGCTTGAGCCATAAAGCTCATAGGACTTTAAAAAGAGCCGAGATTATTTGCGCACCCATTGCCCCGCCTCAGTAAGAATATATTGTCCGGGCGGCGTTTTAGTCGTCAGTTTTTCACCAAAAGCTCGCGCGACTTGTTCCAAAGTCAGCCCGTCCCGATTGGCGATAGGGCGATATTCTTCATCACGGCGACGGATATTAATCTCGTTCATGGCAGCCCGTGTGGCCGCATCCAGAGTTTGCCCATTGACCACCTCCAAATAGCCGGCAATCGTTTCTCCGATCAGCCCTTTAGCTTTGGCTCCTCGCACGAGTTGAATAGCTGACACGGATTGTGCGTGCGCGGTGTGCTCACCTGCAAACGTATTATATCCGGCTATGGCGGTGCCAAATAAGGCGACGCATAATGTTGCCGCAACAGCTTTTGATTTCATAAAGTTTTTCATAGTCAGACCCTCCTAAAACAGATCAGGGTTGCTGGAGATGACGTCTTCGATTTCCTTATCGAGACGCACTCGGATTTCCTGATCGATTTTTACATTTAAATCAATGCGAATAGGTTTGTCCGACGGCTCAATTTTCACCGTTGGCGTGCAGGCAGAAAGACTAACGGCGGAAATAGCGGTCAAAACAGCTCCGGTACACAGATATTTTATAGCCTGATGTCTCATAGTGACGTTCCTATCAAATTCGTCCTGAACTTGGCATTAACATCGTATTTAGGCAATGTTTACGTTCAGGGAGAGGGGGTAAGGAAAACTATGGGTTAGAAATTTCTTGTCATTATATAACTGTAATGATATGTCATAACATAATGCGAAAGCTATCTGGGAGGGTGAAATATGGCCGTATTGAAAATACGACGTCTGCGTAGGGACAATGAAGCCGATGTGGATATGACGCCCATGCTCGATATTGTATTCATCATGTTGATATTTTTCATCGTCACAGCGACGTTTTTGGATGAAACGGGATTAGACTTTGTGCAGCCCCCTGATATGCCGCCGACTTCAACAGTAATGCCGAGCCTATCTGTTTATGTTGATGCGAATGACCAGATAAGTGTCGAGCAAAGGTTGAGTTCTCTTGAGTCTATCGGCGCGGATGTTGAACGGATTTTGGCGGAAAAACCTGAGGCCAACATCATCCTGACCGCCGAGGCCCAAGCCTCTCTCAACACGGTGACTCAAATCAAAGATAGAATGACACAAATGGGTCGCCAAACCGTCATGAAAGTTCAAAAGCCTGCGGGGTAAGACTGCTAGGAAAAAGGGTTTTACCCTTATTCTGTCATCCGCGAGCGTGAACTCATTATTCCGAGTCACGCCAGATTCCAAGTCACACCAGCGTATGGATTACCCATACAAGTCAGGTCATGACGTAAATTGCTTGTCCCTCTCTTAAACGCGGCCTTCCTACCTCATCCGTGCCGTGATAGAGGGACGCATGTACAAAATTATTCTTCCTCTCGCAGCGCTAACTCTGGCGGCTTGTTCCAATCCTTCTCAGGAGGGCGCTAGCGATGAAACTATAGCCACATCATCTGCCTTTATGGCGGCCCTTTCAAGTTTATGTGGCAATAGCTACAAAGGCAAAGTGGTTAGCGACGATCCGCAGGATGCTGATTGGCGCGCAGTAGATTTAATCGTGGGGCCTGTCGGGTGCGCCGATGACGGAACCGTTAAAATGCCTTTGGCTGTCGGTGAAGACACAAGCCGAACTTGGTTTCTTTATCCCAAAGATGATGCAATTGAATTCCGGCATCAGCATTTACTGAAAGACGGGAGCGTTGACCCCGTATCTGACTATGGCGGCTATGCGGCGAATCTCAAAAAAGATGAGAGCGTCTGGTCAG
>CAZMEN010000029.1:0-31090 GCA_964565335.1 uncultured Algimonas sp.
GGCTAAACCTATCATTCCAGAGTATAAGGCTTTGGGTGTGGCAATCATTTTTTCAAACCCCTCAAGCGCAACGATCATTTCATCATTAAGGTACGCGGCGGTAGGCTCCTTATTTGGCTCCAGCGGTTAACACATCCCAACACGCGCCCATTGTATGATAATCTGTTTTTCCATAAGGAGATTTCTGATTATGAACGGCAGACCCGTCACGATTACGCACGCGGAACCATGCACCGTAGTGATGGTCAATCAAATACGTCCAACTCCACCGCCATATACGTTTATAATCTTCAAAATATTTTTTATCCTCTGTGGCAAGAAATAAGCGCCAAGCGGCAGCAAAGCTCTCCGACTGCACCCAAAAATATTTCTCGCTCGCGCAATATTGGCCATCAGGCGCAACGCCGTAAACGAGACCGCCAAATTCTTCGTCCCATCCCGTCTCCATCGCTTTATCAAAAAGCGATTGCGCTTTGGGTAACCATTTTTCATTTGGACGCTCACCGTCGAGTATAAGTAATAGCTTCGCCCACTCCGTTTGATGTCCCGGCTGAAACCCCCAAGGCTTGAAGCGATCATTGGGGCGATCTATATTATAATCCATATCGACACGCCAATCTGTATCATAATGTTCCCAAATCTGTCCGTCGCTTTGGCTCGCCAGTTCAAAGGCAAACCGCTGCGCTAACTGTTCCGCGCGATCCAGAAAACTCGTCTCTTGAGTTGCTTGCCAAGCCGCCAAAAGCGCCTCGCACATATGCATGTTAGCGTTTTGACCGCGATAGGGTGATAGAGTTTTCAGTGTCGCGTCCCGCTCATCGGCATATGCACCGCCGGCCTCATCCCAGAAATAGGTTTCCATAAAGTCGAATACGTCATTAATCGTTGTGAGGGCCGATTGAATACCCGCCTGCAAACACGTCGCGGCGGCCAAAAGGACAAAAGCGTGCCCGTAAGCCATGACGCGGTGGTCTGTTACGACCCCATCTTCCAGAAGCCACGCATAATAACCGCTCTCTTGCCTGTGACCCTTATTTAAATAATCGAGCCCCCACTTGGCCCACTCTAAATGCTTGGGATCACCATAAAAACGGTAAGCCGTAGCATAGTTTAGTACATAACGCGCCGACGCCACCAAATGACGGGCTTTGGGATCGTAGCAAGTACCGTCATCAAGGAAGCAACCGTAAAACCCGCCTTCTTCCGCAAAAACAATCGGATCATAGAAATCTAGCGTCGACTGGATGTGTTGATGTAAAAAATCTGCGGTTTCAAAACGAGGTTCAGATGTGACGCTCATGCTCTAGCTCTCAGACACCAAAACACCATTTAATCACCGCCTTTTGCGCATGCATTCTGTTTTCCGCTTCGTCCCAAACAGCACTTTGCGGACCTTCTAATACGGCGGCAGTCATTTCTTGGCCGCGATAGGCTGGAAGGCAATGTAAGAAAGTCGCATCAGGGGCGGCCGTAGCGAGGAGCGCCTTATCAATTTGATAAGGCGGAAACGCTGCCAAGCGCTCTTCTTTATCCGTATCGCCCATGGACACCCAGCAATCGGTTATAAGCGCATCGGAGCCTTTCGCGGCCTCCGCCGGACTAAGGTTTGCGGTTATATTGGCGCCCTTGGCTTTGGCGGCCTCTAATGTTTGCCCTTTTACTCGATAACCTTCGGGACTGGAAATTCGTAAGGCATAGCCTAATTGCTCGGCTGCATTCACGAAACTGACCAAAACATTATTGCCATCACCAATCCAACTAAGCGTCATCTCGGACAATGGCTTGTTTGACCGTTCTTCGAGCGTCATCAAATCGGCCATAATTTGGCACGGGTGATTATAATCGGTTAGCCCGTTTATCACGGGCACTTTCGAATAAGTCGCTAACTCCGTAAGCGTATCATGGCTATTGGCCCGAAGCATAATGCCGTCCACAAAACGCGAGAGCACGCGAACTGTATCGGCCGGACTTTCACCGCGCCCTAATTGCATATCTTGCGCTGTCGCCGTGATAGAGCTCCCGCCTAATTGACGCATTCCCATATCAAAAGAAAAACGAGTACGCGTCGAAGATTTTTCGAAAATCAAAGCCAAAGTATGACCCGGCAATGCTGGGGCGGGGTCAGGCGCGCCCTTTGCCATGCCTTTACGCGCGGCTTTCATGGCATGCGCATCATCTAGAATCGCGCGCAAATCTGCTTTGGAAAGATCCGCAAGAGACAGGAAGTGTTTTATCATGATGGTTCTCAATACCCAAAATACACACTTACCGATGTTTCGGACTCTTGAAAACAGAAATTTCCGCCCAAAAAAATATTCACTCTTTTAGAACTTTCACTGTCCTTTGCAGAATTACAGGAGCGCTCTGTCATTATGCAAAAATCCTCTCAAAAACGGCAGAGGTATTTACCCTTTCAGCGACAAGACAATTGCGGCTTTTCAAAAGTAAGGGATTGCCGTGCTTAAGCTTACGGCTCACCCGCTCAAGATACGATTACAAGACTCAGACTTCACGACTGTTGCGTTTTCAGGTTCATACAGGGACGTAATCGTCCATTCCTTGCGCCTCTTTGAAACACTCTCGCAAAACCCCAACGGCCTCTCGAACATGCTCTTCAGTGATGATAAGCGGAGGCGCTAGGCGAAGGACGTTATCCCCTGCACTGCCCCCGAGCATGCCCTTTTTCAGCATAAGCGCGCGTACTTCGACAGCAGGTTTTTTAAGCTGCATACCACAAAGAAGCCCCTTACCACGCAGCTCTGTCACAACGTCAGGGAATTCATCTTTCAAACTCTCAAATTGTTGTTTGAGGAAATTTGAAACGCGCACGACCTGATCCAAAAACTCAGGTTTAGAAATCTCATCCCAGACCGCATTACCCACTGCGCAGGCCAGCGGATTGCCGCCATAGGTCGAACCATGCGTTCCGGGGACCATACAGGCCGCAACGTCTTCGCGGGCGATACAAGCCCCAAGAGGGAAACCGCCGCCGACCCCTTTCGCCACAGCCATAATATCAGGCTCGGCATTGCTCGCCCATTGATGCGCAAAAAGCTTACCCGTCCGCGAGGCCCCGCATTGCACTTCATCATAAATCAGCAAGATGCCATGCTCATCGCACATTGCGCGCAGACCGTTTAGGCATTCTGTTGGCAGCGGACGCAGTCCGCCCTCTCCTTGCACAGGTTCAACCAAGATAGCCGCCGTCGTCGGACCGATAGCGTCTTTAAGAGCATCATGATCGCCAAATGGTAAATTTATAAAGCCCGGCAATTGCGGGCCGAACCCTTTGACATATTTCGGGTTACCCGCCGCATTAATTGTTGCGAAGGTCCGTCCGTGAAACGCCCCTTGGAAACCGATAATATCATAACGGTCTACATCGCCTTTATCATAATGATAGCGCCGCGCGGTTTTCATCGCGCATTCTAGAGCCTCAGCCCCTGAATTTGTGAAAAAGACTTTGCCCGCAAATGGAAGCGCATCACAATATTTCTTGGCCAGTTTTTTCGCTTCGGTCAGTTGGAACATGCCCGATACATGCCAAACTTTGTCGGCCTGTTCTTTGAGAGCTTCTTTCGGAACGGGGTGATTATGCCCTAAGCAATTGACGGAAATACCCGCAATAAAGTCGAGATATTTGTCGCCGTTTTCAGTGTAAAGATAGGCGCCCTCACCGCGCACGAACTCGTATGCCGGCGGCTTGTAAGTGTTATAAAGATGATCCCCATCGGCCATGGTTTTGCCTTTTAGGTTATGATTTGATTCGCCAGCCTGCGCGAAGCACCAGCAAGACGATTATAAAAAGGGTGATATTCAGAACGCTGATAAATACAACCCCTATCATAATATTACTGTCAGCCTCACCCAAGAATCCATAGCGAAACCCATCAATCAAATAGAAAAGCGGATTAAACATTATCAGCTTTTGAAAGGCTTCGGGAAGGACATCTATCCGGTAAAATGTGCCTGACAGGAATGAGAGCGGCAGGATAATGAATTGATTGACAACCGCTAATTGATCAAACTTCTCCGCCCACATACCAGATAATACGCCCACCATTCCGAGCATGAAGGCGGCGGAGATGCCGAAAAAGAAAACTGCCCAAATATGGCTAGGGATAAGCGGGGCAAAAAAAGAGAGAGCGATACCCGTTGCTATCGCTACGACAATCCCACGCGTCGCCGCGCCGCCAATCCAGCCAATTGCCAATTCATAATAAGCCAAGGGCGTCATCAATAGATCTCCCATGCTCCCCATAATTTTGCCCTGCATCACAGAAGATGAGCTGTTGGCAGACGCGTTATTCAGGATGCCCAACATAATAAGGCCGGGCGCAAGAAAAGCGATGAAAGCGTCAGGGTCATCGCGCAGGGCTGCAAAAGCCAAGACGAACACCGTCATATAGAGGAGATTTGAAATAATCGGGGCGAGTAAGGTCTGCGGGAAAATCCGCATAAAGCGCAAACACTCTTTCTTATAAAGGGTCCAAAGCCCCATTGTATTTATGAACCCGAACTTACGCGCATAGGGCGCGGGAGAATCAGAAGAAAGCGAAGACATATCAGACATAATTTGCGTTTAAGCGGGAATAGAGTCTGGGGCAAACGGGAATTTGGGTTTCGTAATGCTAATACCCGAAACGGAATTTATTCTATTGCAGGTTAAGTGAATTCCGCCAACACGGTCTCAAGGCAGTTTATTTTAGGACGAGTGAATACAGCTAAACACGGTCTTATTTGAAAAGGTCAATGACAGTTTTTAGAGCGTCCGTGCTCAGTGGTTTCGTAAAATAATCGACAACAGAATTATAGGCCTTGGACTTCGTTTTGTCTCTCTCCTGTTCAGAAGAGGTCAGCATAATGACAATCTTGGAACGAGTATCCCACTTGCTATACTCTGCCAAAAATTCGTGACCATTCATACGCGGCATGTTGATATCCAAAAAAATCACATCCGGCTGTTCGGCCAGGTCTTTGAGTTTCTCAAGCGCTTCTTGGCCGTCATAGGTTTGGTAAATCGTGATAGCGGGATCAAATTCCTCAATCACGTCCCTCGCGAGATACTGATCGGGCTCACTATCATCAACAATCATAACAGATTTCATAATTGAGCCCAATGCTTATAAATTTTTACTTCAAAATATTCCTGCCAATCGTAATAAATGGTCAGAAATGCTTAATGCGACAACGGAATAGACACTTTAAAAATCGAACCCGCTCCGGAGTCTTCAAATGTTATCTCTCCGCCTAAGATATTGACACTCTTTTTCATCATATACAAGCCGAGGCCAGAGCCAAACGCTGTTCGAGGGTGGAACCGTTTGAACATCTTAAACAAGTGTTGTTGCTGATCGTCTGGAACACCCAAGCCATTATCTTCGACCTGCAAAACAAAGGTCTCGTTCAGTTTAATCGTCGAAATTTTAACCCAAGATTTTTCCTTGTCTAAATCCTGATACTTAACGGCGTTTGATAAGAGGTTTTCGAGAATCAGAATAATACGGTTCTTCTTAAGTGTCAGTTCTTCATCAAACTTTAGATCTTGCTGAATCTCAATACGGTCAAAGTGATCCATATAGCGTATTTTATCTATCGCGCCTTGGATGAGAGATGCAAACTGTACAGCCTCTTCCTCTTCTTCCTCGTTTTTCGTTTGGGTCAGCACAAGAATATCTCTGACCAACACTTCTAACGTCTGAAGAGATTTTTGCGTCATATTGAGGCTGGTAAGAGCCTTTTCCTTGTTATCACTTTGCATTGCTCTTTCTGCAATTCCCAACAAGCCAATAGACGAAACAAGCGGGGAGCGCAGGTCATGTGACGTACGATAAGCGAACTCCTCCAGCTCAGCATTAGCTTGCTTAATCTCTTCCTCTGCAGCCTTTCGCTCTGCAATATCCCGGAAGACAATAACGGCGCCGGAAATCTTCTGGTTATCGTCTTTTATCGGCTCGCTTGAATATTCGATGGGGAATGACCGGCCATCCTTATGCCAAAACACCTCAGTGTCTTTTAGATGAGTAGTGCCGTCTGTGATGGACGCATAAAATCTTCCATCCTCTTTCGCGTGGCGGGTTCCGTCTGCATGAGAATGTTGGATTAATTGATGCAGCGGCGCCTCTTGTAACTCCTCTAGACTATAGCCTAAAAGCTGCCGTGCGGCTTTATTCGCAAAAACAGTTCGTCCGTCCAAACCAAGGCCGATAATGCCTTCGCCGGCATTATTAAAAACGAGCTTTAACCTGTTCTCACTTTCAACCAATTTATGCGTCTGTTTTTCAACTTCTTGAGCGATGATTTCTTTGCTGCGTAGAAACCTGCGAAGAGTCAAATAAAGCAGGGTAGCCAAAAGCAAACCGAAAATTAAAGCAATAAAAGATAGATTCTGTCTGGTAGGCGGGGTAAATTCATCCGTTGTTCGCCAGTTAATAGTCCAATCCTGCTCAGCAAGGCTTACACTTGTCTGTTTGCTAAATCGACTAAGCGGCAAAGTTTCAGGAAAAGAACTGTAAATTAGAGTCTCAGGAGATACCTCTTCGCCATCATAAACGTCGAAACTTATCTGCCCTTCGGCGACTTCGCTGAGGCCGTCCATAAAATTCGAAGCAATGAAGGGGGCATATACCCAGCCTCTCAATTGACTTCGCCGCTCTCCCTGTGTGTCGGGTATATCATTTGTAAAATAAACAGGAACCAACAATAAAAACCCCGGGGTCTGTTGTCCGTCTTGTACCAATACGATTTTGCGTGTCAGTTCAGGAACGCCCTTATCACGCGAAGTTTCAGCTGCAGTCCGCCTGTTCTTCTCAAACCCTATATCAAGCCCGAGCGCCTTGGCATTGAAATCTTCAGGTTCGATAAACTTAATAATAAATTTATCCTCAAAATCCGTGTCCGGATAAGCATTAAATGTCGGAGCCGCGTCCTCTCTCACTGTTTGCAAAAAACTAGAAAGCGCTTCTTCTTGGACCGGTTTTACAAATCCGAGCCCGGCAATTCCCGGAAGTGTTTCCTCAATATTTAAAGCATTGACATAGGCATTCCATTCCGCCCGCGAAACTTTTTCGGACGCATGGAACAAACCGACCCCACCCAGAAGACTTTGTTGATAAAGGCCATATCGTTCAAGTAGATGATGTTCAGTATCAGAAACCAATCCATTGAAATAATCCATATTGCGAATTTGACTGGATTCACGAATGCCGTAAGAAAAAAACAGACTTAATATGAGGACCACAGCGGACAATGTGGTGGGCATGGTTTGCCATAAATCCTTTGACGTTTTGTCGGGCCCAGAGGGAACCAAAGCCAGTAAACCTGCGGCTAAAACCAGAAAGCTTAAAGCTGTATGCAAGGCCATTCTTGTCAGGTTACCCCAACCATATAGTCCAGAGATATTTGATAAGTAGCCGACTAAAGCCAATACAGATAAAACGATGACAGAAGTTGCGAGGCTAATTTGAATTCTACTGTCGCGATGTCCGACGGATAGAACCAGACCCAGAAGCGTAAAACAAAGCGCTGTACTGGGCGCCATTCGTCCAGGATGAGTCGTTTTGACATTAACGTATGCCTCCATGAAAAATTCATCGAGACCGAAATTCACGCCTAAAATATATTCTAAAAGCGTCAACCCGCCTAATAAGGAACACGCGCCGCCTAGAATGCTGCTGGTCAGAACAAACCGAAAGGTCAATGCAACTAACCCCAGCCCCAATAACAAAAGACCAATAGCCGTATTATATTGCATTGGCGCGAAATGGGGGAGGACTTGTATTAAACCTTCATTACGCGTGTACCACCCGAATAAAACAGTCATGGCGACACAGGCCGTAGCCAAACCACATAAACGGGGAAAAATCACTGACCTGTTGGCTTGAGTCTTTATCATCAAATCAATCTGTAACGATATTGGCGCAACAAGGATACCAGTATTTATGTTGCACAACAATATATTGGCGGCATATCGAACATATGCCTAACTATGAATAGCCGCATTTCATATCCACCGCAGTTAGACCTTGCCTTTCAGACACAACGGCTTAATGCGCCCGCATGTTAGCGATTACCGATCTCGATTATGCAGTTCAGGGACGCCCTTTATTTAAAGGCGCGACGGCCTTTATTGCTGCAGGTTGGAAAGTCGGCCTTATCGGACGCAATGGTACGGGTAAATCAACACTTTTGCGCATCATCCGAGAAGAAGTCGAAGCAGGAACAGCAGACTCCCCCATCAAGCTAAATAAACGCGCGCGCTTGGGGTGGGTAGCGCAAGAAGTGGCCGCCACCGATGATACCATTATGGATGTCGTATTGGCCGCAGACCGTGAACGTCATGCGCTGATGAAAGCCTCTGAAGTCGAAACGGACCCTGATAAGTTAGGCGAAATTTATGAACGCCTAACCGACATGGACGCGTGGAATGCCGACACACGGGCCGCCATTGTATTATCTGGTTTGGGATTCAAACAGGATGACTTTAACCGCGCTACGAAAGAATTCTCAGGCGGATGGCGTATGCGTGCAGCGATCGCCGGCGTCCTCGTCAGCGAACCCGATTTGCTCTTACTGGACGAGCCAACAAACTATCTCGATTTGGAAGGCGCTGCTTGGCTCGAAGGGTATATCCAGCGCTACCCACACACCGTTATCATGGTCAGCCATGACCGAGAAATGCTCAACCGTTCTGTCACGCACACACTCGCCTTGGAACACCAACAGCTAATGCTAACCACTGGAGGTTATGATGACTGGATGACATTGGCAGCGGCGATACGTTCGCAGCTCCAAGCGCAGAAAGCCAAGCAAGATGCCGAGCGCGCTCATTTACAGGCCTTTGTCGATCGGTTCAAAGCCAAAGCCTCCAAAGCCCGTCAGGCACAATCCCGTGTAAAAATGCTAGAGAAAATGCAGGATATTGCTATCCCGATTTCAGAACGCGCCGTGCCGTTTAACTTCCCCGAACCTAAGGGTAAGTTAGCGCCGCCCATGTTGGAATTAGAACAAGCCGATTTGGGGTACGGTGTCGACGCGACCATTCTCTCCAACGTTAATTTGCGCTTGGACCCTGACGACCGTATCGCGATTGTCGGGGCCAATGGCCAAGGGAAAACGACGCTCGTCAAATCCATCGCGCAGCGCCTGCCCTTAATGACAGGAATACGGAAAGCCTCTGCAAGTTTGAAAATCGGTTATTTCTCACAAGATCAATTAGACGAATTGACAGAGGGCGAAACGGTTCTGGATCACGTCACGCAAAAATTGCCCAAAGGCACACCACAACACAAAGCCCGCGGGGCAGCAGCGCAGATGGGCTTCTCCCATGAAAAAGTCGAGACCCAAGTAGAGAAGCTTTCCGGCGGAGAAAAAGTGCGGCTCTTATTGGGCCTAATGTCGATTGATAAACCCCATGTACTTATCTTGGACGAGCCGACCTCGCATTTGGATATTGATAGCCGCGAGGCGCTCATTTATGCGCTGAATGACTTTCCGGGCGCCGTGCTGCTCATTACCCATGATGTGTATCTGGCCGAAGCTACAGCGGATCGATTATGGCTCGTGAATGACGGCAAAGCCAAGCGTTATGACGGCGATTTACGCGACTATAAAAAGCTCGTCATGCAAGCGGACCGCGCTTAAAACTCAAACCTCTCGCCTCCGAAAATAAACACCCTGTGGACAACTGAATCATCCACAGCTTATCGCGTTCGCGTGAACCCTTTCCTGTGGAGAAGTACAAGTTTCGGGTTGTGGTCAGAGCGAACAGCTCTAGCTTATCTAGGGGGCAGGAGGAGAAATCCTCGAAAATAACACAAGATATAGTGTTTGCAGCAAAAATGCCGCAGACCCGAGAAGGATAGGATTATGGCTTGGACGGAAGACCGCGTCGAAAAATTGACCAAGTTATGGGCGGAAGGGTTATCCGCCAGCCAAATCGCCAAAGAGCTTGGTGAAGTCACCCGTAATGCGGTGATCGGCAAAGTACACAGATTGGGCCTATCGGGCCGCGCCAAGCCGTCCCGCCCGAAACGCAAGACAACGGCCAAATCGGCGACAGCTGCTGCTTCGCCTGCGCCCAAAGCGCGGACGCCGCGTGCGCCTTCAGCCCCAAGGACACCACAGCAAATCGTGGCCGCCGCCGCAGTACCGGCCCCGCCGCCGCTTGAAGCTAAGCCTATGTCTAATGGCGAGTTTGCAACCATCCTCACCATAACCGATCATATGTGCAAATGGCCTATAGGTGATCCGTCCACATCGGACTTTCGTTTTTGCGGACGCAAAACCGATCCGGAAGAACCTTATTGCGTTGCTCATTCCCGCGTGGCTTATCAACCAAGCCGCCGCCGCGGTGCGTCCAGTAATACAAAAGCCCTCGGCCCGTCCCCCACATCACGGAAGCGTCTCCGTTAATTCGGTTACGCTGACAGGATAGGCCAACAGGCTTTTGCAAAAGCGGTTGTGGAGAAATCCATAGCCGCTTTTTTCGTGGGGCGATAAATCTCTTTTAGTGCAAATTGACAACACACACGAAAACTAAACTCTCCTCTTGGAGTTCAGTTTTACTTTAACCTCTCTCCTAAAAAGGTCGCACCACAGGATGCAACTCGTTTCCGCAATCTATCTTCACGAGCAAGTCTCGCACTGCGGCGGCCAAAGTATCGATACAAACAATTAAATACTGATAGTTCGATGGATGGGCTATTCTGATGTAATGATATCGAGAAATGCATCACCGAAGCGGGCGAACTTGGTTTCGCCCACACCGGATACACCCAGCATTTCCGCGCGGGATGTTGGGCGTTTTGCGACCATATCCATAAGGGTCGCATCCGAAAACACCACAAAGGCAGGTTTGCCCAGAGACCGTGCCAAATCAGAACGGAGAGCCTTCAACTTTATCATCAGAGCCTGATCTGTATCCGACATATCCGCCTGTTTCTGAACACGCGCCTGTCGCTCCGCCTTTGCCGTTGATTTAATTGGCGGGCGTATGAAAAACTGCTCTGTTTCTGACATAATAGCATCCGCCTTGGGTGTAAGCGTCAAGGCGCCGTATCGGGATATATCCATGCCCAAAACACCGCGCGCGACAGCCTGTCGAATAAGGGCTTGCAGGAAGGCTTTTCCGGCCTCTTTCGCAGCTCCGAATGACGGCAGCTTATCGTGATTAAACTCACCGATACGGGCCGTGTTTTCCCCCCGCGCTACTGCCACAACATGCGCCGCGCCGAAACGCTGCCCTGTTTGCGAAATCACCGAGAAAATAGCCTGCGCCGCATCCGTGGCATTGATTTGTTTTGGCGGGTTAAGGCAGTTATCGCAATTTCCGCAAGGCGGAACGGTTTCCCCGAAATAATGGAGCAAAGCCTGTTTGCGGCAAGCCGTCGTTTCGCAATACCCAATCAGCGCGTCCAAGCGTTTGAACTCGCGCATTTGATGGTCACGCTCGCTGCCGTCACTTGTGATGAATTGCCTCCGCATCCGAATATCATCAAGACCGAACAGCAAAGCCGTTTCGGCTGGTTGACCGTCCCGGCCCGCACGGCCGATTTCCTGATAATAGGCCTCCATCGAGGCGGGTAAGTTGACGTGATATACAAAGCGAATATCAGGCTTGTCGATCCCCATCCCGAAGGCGATAGTCGCCACCATAATTACGCCCGGCTCCGCCATGAAACGTTCCAAATTTTCATAACGTGCCTCCGAACTCATGCCCGCATGATACGAGAGGGCCTTATAGCCAGATTGACAGAGTGACTTTGCATAGGTCTCCGTGCTTTTTCTGGACAAACAATAAACAATACCGCTCTGACCTTTTTGTCCGCTCAATAGGTTGTTGAGTTGCCGGGGGCGATTATCGACGGGCATGACAGTCAAAGACAAGTTGGGCCGGTCAAAACCATGCACAATAATGTCTCCGCCCTGCCCGAAGAGTTGCCGCGCAATATCTTCGCGCGTCGCTTCGTCTGCCGTCGCTGTGAAGGCAGCAATATTGGTATTGGGGAAAAGTAGATGCAGACGGTTGAGGTCGGCATATTCAGGCCGAAAAGCGGGCCCCCATTTGGACACACAATGCGCTTCATCCACGACGAATAAAGCCGGCTTTAACGCTTTCATGGCTGCCAGCATTCTGTCCGTCATCAAACGTTCAGGGGAGACATAAAGAATTTTGCTGCGCCCCGAAATAACGTCCCGCCACTGCGCAACATTGTCTTCGCGGGTCTGTCCTGAATGCAGACAAGACGCTGTGATACCATTGGCGCGCAGGCCAGCCACTTGGTTATCCATTAAAGCCACCAAAGGCGAGACCACAATGGTGGGGCCGTCCAATATTTGTGACGGCACTTGATAGCACAGCGATTTCCCCGCCCCCGTCGGCATGACTGCCAGAACGGGTTTGCCCTTTAGGATTTGTTCGATAACGCCCTCTTGCCCGGGACGAAAGTCGTCAAACCCAAAGCAAGATTTTAATATGTCACGGGGGGCGGCCATAGGCGCTCTGATAGGTTTTTCCTGCCGCGTGACAACCCCAATCTGCAAGACGGTTCTGCATAATTATGTCTCGCCTCTTGGCCGCGAAGCCGCTACAGCAACGCGATAGAGAAGAAAGATCAATTCCATGTCGGATAACAGTGATATAGACGTCTCGCGCAGCAGTGGTGCGGCTCTGACGGCCAGTATAGAAGACGATAAATCTAAACGGGGTAAGGCCAAGACTGTCAAACCTTTGCGGCAGCTTTGGCCCTTTATCGCCCGCTACCCCGGTTTAATTTCTGGTTTTGTCATTTTCCTTATCCTCGCCGCCGCCATGCAGCTTTCTATCGGGCTCGCCGTGAAGGTTATTGCTGATTGTGGTTTTGTCGATGACGGCAATGTCGCTGACTTCTGCAAGACATTGGCGGTCGGTGATGTGTCCGCCATGAGTTCTTATTTTAAATTTGCTATCTTGGTCGGCTTGAGCGCGGCTGTTTTCGGAGCCTTGCGGTTTTACTTCATTAGCGTGTTGGGACAGCGCGTTATCGCTGATTTACGCAAAGCCGTTTATGATCGCCTCACCCGCCTTAGCCCTGAATTTTTTGAACGCGTCCATACCGGCGAAGTCCTATCTCGCTTGACCACAGATACAACATTGATTGAATCGGTTATCGGCTCGACCGTCTCTTTTGCCGTGCGCTCCATTGCGACCAGCGTGGGCGCACTCATCATCATGTTTTTCTTAAGCTGGAAGCTGACGCTAATGGTCCTCGCGATTGGCCCTGCCATTATCATTCCCGCTGTAATAATCAGCCGCCGCATTCGTACCTTATCCCGCTCTAGTCAGGATAATTTGGCGACAGCGTCATCCCATGCAGGCGAGAGTCTGGGCGCGATACAAACCGTGCAAGCCTTTACCCGTGAGGCAAAAGAAAGACGGGATTTCTCCAACTCAGTCGAAGCCACTTTTATTGCTCACCGCAAACGCATCACCGTGCGCAGTTTCATGACGCTTATTATATTTGGCTTAGGCATGACGGGTATGATTGGCGTCTTTTGGTTCGGCGTGAATGAGTTCACCCAGTTTAAAGAAAGCGGCGGCGAGACAGGTATTACGGGCGGCGACATTGGCGCTTTCCTCATTTATGCCTTCAGTGTTGTTTCCGGTGTTGGCTTTCTGACGGGGACATGGACGGAGCTCTTGCGAGCTTCTGGTGCAACGGAACGTGTTATGGAACTCCTCGGCGAGGAACCCAAAATCAACGCCCCTGAAAACCCAAAAGAATTTAGCAAAGCTTCCGGCAACATCTTCTTTGAAAATGTGACATTTAGCTATCCCTCCCGCCCGTCAGAGCAGGCCTTGCGTGATGCGAACTTGACTGTTGAACCGGGCGAAACCGTTGCGCTTGTTGGCCCATCAGGCGCCGGGAAATCGACTATATTTCAACTCTTGCTGCGCTTTTATGATGCGCAATCAGGACAAATCACATTGGACGGAACGTCCATCAAAGATGTCTCGCCGCAACAATTGCGCGAGCAATTTGCCATCGTCCAACAAAACACACCGCTCTTTTCAGGTACGGCCATGGAAAATATTCGTTATGGCCGCGAAGGCGCAAGTGATGCGGATGTTATTGGTGCTGCAAAGGCCGCTTTCGCGCATGAATTTATTGAAAAGCTACCTGAGGGCTATCAGACCGAATTGGGTGAAGGTGCCGTTACATTGTCAGGTGGTCAGAGGCAACGCATAGCCATTGCGCGGGCCATATTACGCGACGCTCCCATATTACTCCTTGATGAAGCGACAAGTGCTTTAGATGCTGAAAGCGAACTCGCCGTCCAAAAAGCTTTTGAAACTATGTCAGAGACGAAGACAACACTCGTCATTGCCCACCGCCTTGCAACGGTCAAAAAGGCTGATCGCATCATTGTGATGGATGAAGGACGCATTGTTGAGACAGGCAATCACGCCAGCCTTGTGAAAGAAAACGGACTTTATGCTCGTCTGGCTTCCTTGCAATTTAACGCGAGTTAAATGAAAGAGCAGCTTGGATTAAAATCCATAGCCTTTCACCAAAGTTGGAACGCGGGCGAGAATGTCATGTGAGGTCATGTAAAGAACAGATCCGTCCTCTCCGCCAAACGTCACATTCGCTATCCGCTTCCCTGTCCGAATGAGGCCCAACCGTTGTCCCGCCGGCGATAATATAATCACGCCGCCTGGCCCCGTAACATAGAGCCGGCCTTCGGTATCAACAGCCATGCCGTCGGCATTACCCACTTCTCCTTTGGCAAAGTCCGCCGTCGCATCAAACAACGTTTTACCGTCACCAACGCCGCCCTCGGCATTAACAGGATAAGCCTTCCAAATCGCATTTTTGGGGTCGGAATTCGCGACATATAAAGTCCGCTCATCAGGGGACAGAATAATACCATTCGGACGTGTCAGGCTGTCATCAATTACCCTCACATCTCCATTTGGATAATACGCATAAACACCATTAAACGGAATTTCCTTGGCCTCTGATTGGTCTTGTCCTTTCAGTCCATAAGGTGGATCCGTAAAATAAATAATGCCGTTAGAATGCAGCACGGCATCGTTTGGGCTGTTGAATTTCATCCCTTCAAATGTCTCAACTATGAGACGCTTTTCCTTCGTTGTAAGGTTTAGTGCATACAAGCCGCGTGACCCGTGGTCGGGCAGTAATATTTCCTCTTCATTTAAACGAATAAGGCCATTCGCGCCGGGTGAGCTTGTATAGGCCGGAATAGGTTCGGCATGGCCAGAGGGGCTTAGGAATTCCGTCAAACCTTCACCGTCCTCATAGCTCCAGATTGTATTGCCCGGTACATCGGTAAAAAGAACGCGGCTTTGCTCGGTAATCCAGACAGGGCCTTCAGACCAGCCAAAGCTCCCTCCGAGGTTTTCGACTTTAGCGTCTTTCGAAACAATCCCTGCAACCGACATTTCAACAGCGCCTATGGCGTCGATATCCGCTTGTTCGGTCGCTATAATCTGCGTCTCGGTTTCACCTGATGGCTGACAGGCCATAAGTGAGATCACAGAAAGGCTTAGGAGAAGACGGGATTTCATAGGCTTGCCTTTAAAGATGTTTATTAATTCAGTACCATGGCCGCTGCGCCGTAAAGAGCGACAAAATGCGCTTTGATAAGACGCACTGGAATATCTTTGACGAACCACGCGCCATTACCGCGTTCTCTAAAGCGGTTTTTGAAGTCAGATTCCGCCAAGAAAGGCGAAATGTGACGAGACACGCCCCCGCCTAAAACAACACCGCCAGACGCGCCCATAGTGAGGGCCGCATTACCCACAAAACCGCCTAGCATGTTGCAGAACGTCACAACTGTGAGCCTTGCGACAGACTTAGGGTTCGCTTGTGCAGCCCCAACAATTTCATCTGCCTTGGACAATATGGGTTTTTCGTCAATCACAGCACAGATGGCGCGATAGAGCCGCGGAAGGCCGGGCCCTGAAATCAGACTCTCGGCCGACACGTAAGGCATGTGCGTGAGTTGATAAGCCAGAACATCACGTTCAAGCTCGCTCTGCGGGGCGAAAGCCACATGACCGCCCTCTGTCGGGATAATGCGTAAGGGTTGCCCCGGAATAATGCAGGAAATGCCCAAGCCAGTTCCTGGCCCCATTACAGCTACAGGCTTACTATAATTCACTTTTCCGGGCATGAGGATTTCAAAACCGTCATCGGGAATAACCGTCGCGCCATTGGCCATAGCGACAAAATCGTTCAATAACACCACATCATCAAAGCCGAATGTTTTGCGAAGGTTTGTTTCAGAAATAACCCAATCAACATTCGTCATTCGGATTTCATCGTCAAATTTCGGGCCCGCAAAAGCAAAAGCCGCCCGATTGGGTTTGACCTTTTGCTCCTTCAAATAGGCTTTCACAGCGTCGTTAAAATGCTCAAATTTACTGACAGAAAAACGATCTGAATGATGAAGCTCAATCGTGCCCTGAGCGTTACGTTCAGCTAAGGCAAAGCGGCAATTTGTGCCGCCAACATCTCCTACTAAAGTCAAATCGCTCATGCGAGAGGCCTCCGTAGTCCTTTAGCCCATTCAGGGTCCCCCAAGACAGAGGCGCCGGCTTCGGCATTATCGGCACGATCCCGCAGCGGGGCGAACATATTCATACCCAAAGTTGAAAGGTTTTCCGCTTTAGGCATTTTTGCCGCTGGGCGGTTGTCCAGATTGGCGACATCTATGACTTCGATACTGCCTTTTCCTGCATCCAATCGCACAATATCACCCGTTTCAATTTTAGAAATCGGGCCGCCGTGAAGCGCCTCGGGGTGCATGTGAATGGCCGCAGGGACTTTGCCTGACGCCCCCGACATACGCCCATCCGTAACCAAGGCGACCTTATAACCTTTATCCTGTAAAGACCCCAAAACTGGTGTGAGTTTATGGAGTTCAGGCATGCCATTAGCCGCGGGACCCTGGAAACGGACAACGGCAATAAAGTCACGCTCCAGCTCGCCTGCCTTATGCATGTCCATTAAATCATTCTGATGGTCGATGACGATAGCTGGCGCTTCGACAATCCAGTGTTCGGGTTTCACAGCTGAAATCTTCATGACGCCGCGCCCGAGATTTCCGCTCATGAGGCTGAGGCCCCCATCTTCGCGAAAAGGCTTTTTAACCGAACCGAGAATATCCTTATCAAGACTCTCGGACGGGCCTTTACGGTAAATGACAGGGTCAGGGTCAGCATGAGAATTTTTAATCGGCTCCCGCGTATATTCGAATAGGCCTTCACCGCCTGCCACGGTTTTTACATCCGTATGTGCCAAGCCTGCGTCAATCAACTCATGGATCAGATAAGCCATGCCGCCTGCTGCATGGAAGTGATTCACATCAGAAATACCGTTCGGATAGATTTTACAAATCAACGGCACCGCCTTCGAAATATCGGAGTAATCGTCCCAGTTAATGAGAACGCCTGCGGAACGCGCAATAGCTGACAGATGAATGGTTAAATTTGTTGACCCCCCTGTCGCCATGAGGCCAACCAAACCATTCACAATCGCTTTCTCATCAATGATGTCACAAGCGGGTGTGAAATCAGCCCCCATATTAGTGATTTGGATGAGGCGACGGGTCGTCTGCGCCGTGATGGCATCGCGCAAGGGCGTATTTGGATGGACAAAAGACGCTCCGGGGAGTTGCATCCCCATAATCTCCATCAACATTTGGTTGGTATTAGCCGTCCCATAGAAGGTACAGGTTCCGGGCGCATGATAGGACGCACTTTCTGCGGCCAGTAATTCTTCACGGCCAACTTTACCCTCTGCAAATAATTGACGCACACGTGCTTTTTCTGGATTGGTAATACCAGAGGGCATAGGCCCCGCAGGCGCAAAAATTTGTGGAAGATAACCATAGCGTAGCGCCGCAATCATCAAACCGGGAACTATCTTATCACATACACCCAAATGAATAACGCCATCGAACATATCATGAGACAAGGCCACAGCTGTTGAATAGGCAATAATATCACGCGAGAAGAGCGATAGCTCCATCCCGTCTTGACCTTGGGTAACCCCATCGCACATGGCTGGCACACCGCCGGCAACTTGGGCCGTCGCCCCGTTTCGGCGAGCCGCATGTTTGATAATTGACGGAAAAGTTTCGAATGGCTGATGGGCCGACAGCATATCATTATAGGCGGTCACAATCCCAAGGTTAGCCCATTTCGCGCCAAGGATTTCCGTTTTCTCTAACACAGGACAGGCTGCACTCGCATGAGCTATATTGCCCTCAGTCAATCTACGGCGACGCGGACCCGGACGCATATTAGCCTTACAATCGGCGAGATAGCCTGCGCGCGTCGTTTTGGAGCGTTCAATAATCCGCTCGGTTACATCCTGAATAATCGGATTCATGCTCTAGCTCTCCCCATGCGTGAAGACGTGCAGGCGGTCTCCTGCCGCGCGCAAGCTTGTCACCGGCGCTTCATACACATCCTTCGCTTCACTAGCTTCCCAAACCGCTTTTTTCGCGGCTCCCGGAATTAATAAATAAATTTTTCTTGAGGCCATAACACAGGATAAGCTGACCGTGATGCGATCATCAAATCCGCTTGCCCCCTTTTGCCCCTTTGCATCTTGCCATAATATCTGCGGCGCATTTTCCAAATCAAAGGCAGCATCAAGCGTTTTGGATTGGGGGAACCAAGAGGCCGTATGACCATCCGTCCCCATCCCCATAATACAAATATCAACAGATCCACCAAAAGCCTCCTGAAAGCGACTATTGATAGCCGCAGCCCCTGTTTTGGCATTTGAAGCATTATTGACTAAGCCTACGAATGACGCCGTATTGGCCTTATTTTGCAACAATGTCTGTTGAATAAAATCAGCATTAGAGCCAACTTCCCCTTGATGAACCCAACGCTCGTCAACGAGGCTAACCGTCACTTTCTCCCACGCTAATTCCATTCGACTTAAAGCCTCATAAATTGGCTTCGGGCTGGACCCGCCAGAGACTAAAAGTGACGCACATCCGCGTTTAGAAATAGCCGCTGACAAAGCGGCAGCAATGTGGTCTGTTGCTCGCGTCACATAGTCGGCGGCATTTTCAGCAATATGGTAATAGAGGTGAGAGGACATATGAGACTTATTCGCTCGATGACCAGCTATCGCCGGTTTCAGCCAACATTCGATCCGCGGCATGCGGCCCGTCTGTTCCGGCAAAGTAAGGCCTAGCTTCTTGCTCAGTTTCCGCCCACGCTTCCAAAATACCGTCACACCATCGCCACGCTGCCTCGACCTCGTCGCGCCGCATAAACAGACTGAGATTGCCGCGAACGACATCCATCAGTAGTCTCTCATAAGCGTCGGGGTAACGTACGGTAAAGTTATCAGCATAAGACAGATTTAATGGGAGGGTTTTCAGACGCAGACCGCCGGCTCCCGGCTCTTTGCTTTCCATAAAGAGCTTCACCGCTTCATCAGGCTGTAAACGGATGACCAGTTTATTGGGGTTGACCTTTGTTTCTCCGAAAATGGAATGAGGAACCGGTTTGAACTGAATTACAATTTCAGAACGGCGGCTGCTCATCCGCTTCCCTGTCCGCAGGTAAATAGGCACGCCAGCCCAACGCCAATTTTGTATCTCGGCTTTGATGGCGACAAACGTTTCTGTGTTACTCTCATCAACTTCTAGGTCGACAAGATAGCCATTGGCACTCTCTCCGTTAATCCGGCCATTGGTATATTGGCCGCGAACTGTTCGCGCTTTTACATTCTCTGGCGTGATACGTTCCAGCGCGCGGAGAACTTTAATTTTTTCTGTACGGACGTCGTCGGCCTCTAAGGAAGACGGCGCTTCCATTGTTGATAGGCACAAAAGCTGAAGTAGATGATTTTGCACCATATCCCGCAATGCGCCGGCACCGTCGTAATAGGCGCCCCGCCCTGATACGCCGATATCTTCTGCGACCGTAATTTCGATGTGTTCAATTGCATCGCTGTTCCAGAGCGGCTCTAAAAGGATATTCCCAAACCTCAAAACGAGGAGGTTTTGAACCGTTTCTTTTCCAAGGTAATGATCAATTCGGTAGATACGATTTTCTTCAAAAACCTGCGCAACACCTTCATTAATTTTATGTGCCGAGTCGAAGTCTGTTCCGATCGGCTTTTCCAGAACAACACGAGCCTTGTCATGAGCTAAACCTTCACGTTTCAAACCCTGACAAATATCAGCGAACATGGATGGCGGCATCGCCAGATAAAACACACGAATAAGGTCGGTAGATTTCGAAACGGCCTTTTTTAAGCCGCTCCAATCCTTATCCTTCGTCACATCAATTGGCGTATAATTTATGAGCGCGCAAAAAGCATCCCAACTTGCTTGATCCAGCGTGTCTTTACCTTCGAATTTACAGTAATTCTTGCGAATTAATTCGATGAAATCTTCCCGGCTGTGATCGCTTCGAGATACGCCGACAATACGGGAATTTTTAGGAATTTGACCATCCACAAACCGATGATAGAGCGCAGGAAAAATTTTCCGTCTCGCCAAATCACCCGTTGCCCCGAAAATTACCATCTCGAATGGAGAGACGGGAACGAACGTTGAACGGTCCACTTTGTTTGTTTCGCTTTCGGACAATTTTCCCGCCTTTACTGTTCCACTGCTAGACACTCACATACTTTGTGATTTAGTTAAGGATTAAAGGAAATTTGACAGCGCTGTCAAACATTTGAGTAATTATTACGTGTGTTTACTCAGATTGAACATCAGTAGAATCCCGCACAATCAGTTTGAACTCAAGATTGTGCGATGTCGCGGGTTTTGTTTTTTCGGCAGGGTCAATCAATAGACGCACAGCTTGAAATCCCATCTCGTAAATCGGTTGTTGAATAGTCGTAAGTTGTGGAGAAAGAATTTTGGCGAGAGGCGTATCGTCAAACCCGCAAACAGACAGCTCGCCAGGAACATCAATGCCGAGCTTTGACGCGACGGAAACAACCCCCGCTGCCATATCGTCATTAGATGCAAATATGGCGGTCGGTCGGTCTTTGGCATCAGCGAGAAGTTCCTCTGCTGCCTCAACACCGGACCGAAAAGAAAAGTCGCCCTGTTTGACTTCATAATCGTGAACCGTCAAATGCGCATTTGCCATAGCATTTCTAAACCCCTGATAGCGAAGAACTGAAGCACTATGCTCAACGTGACCTTTGATAAAGCCGATTGCACGATGGCCTTGTGAAATTAGAAACTCCGTCATTTCTTTAGCAGCTAAAACGTCGTCCATTTGTACGGTATGGGCATTAATTTCAACATCAGAAGGGGCAACCAAGACGACCGGAACTTTCATCTGTTTAACAATATCAATCGCGTCAGAAGAATCGGAAAGAGGCGGCGTTAATATCACCCCGTCAACGGGTAAACGATTCAATAAATCACGAAGGCCTTCAGCCGCTTTTTCGGCTGTCGCGCCGTCTGCCAGTAAAAGCGGTTCAGGTACAAGGTGATAGCCAAACTCACGACAAGCAGCGATAGCGCCGGATTGAATGTTAGAGATATAATGGGCGCTAGGATTATCATAAACCAAAGCAATCAAATAGGATTTTGAGCTCGCCAATCCCTTCGCCGCCAAGTTCGGGGAATAGCGCAAGTCATTAGCGACAGCCATAACCTTTTCACGCGTTTTTGCTGCCACATTTGGCTCATTGTTCAAAACCCGCGAGACAGTCTTCATAGACACGCCGGCATGTTTAGCCACATCTGTAATGGTTGCTTTCATTTTCCCCTTCTGAGCCCGATCATTCGAGTCACAGTCTTCTTCTTATTATTGCCCCAAAATATTTGATAAATCAACTAAAAGCAGAGCTTTCCCATTACTCCCCTTGCGTCGAAAAGCCCGCCAAAGACGGGCCTTTCAGCAGGCTAAATTAATCTAAACAACCCGCCTGACCTTCATTGGCAACCAGACGAATATCAGAGATAGATACGGAAAGCGCGCCTTTACTTTCAATTATGAAAGGCTCACGGACAGACGTCATTTCGGTTCCCTCCGCGAAACAAGACAGCTTCACATTCATCTCAGACCATTTACCTTTGGAAGCGGTTTTCAACGTATTCGTCAATGACAAGGTTTCGCAAGTTCCCTCCCCGCAATTCATGCGCAAAAGAGTGTCGCTGTTACCAACTGAATTAACTCGATAGCGCATATAAAGCGCCATATCGCCGGTATTTTGCCGGGACAGATCAACCGCGTCAGCGGCAATAGAAACGATAGAGGTTCCATTACCTGAGAAATCCAAACGACGCACGTTTTCCTGAACACCATCGTCTTCAGGGCTTAGCAAAACGCCATTACTCGGAGAACTCGCGCTACTGGTTGTTGCCACGGAACTGCCCGACTCATCGGTCAGAATAACCATCCACGGGAAGACAGCTCCGCCGCTTTGAAGATAGTTTTCAGCATTTGTGCCAGACAGCGCAACACCAGCATCTTCTGCCAATACCCCAACATCCTTCGGGGCGGCGTAAGAAAGGCCATATCCATAAGCGAAAAGTGGATCGTAATTCTCATCACCGTAATTCAACGGTGTCTGAATTGCGGTGCGCGGCCAACTATATGGCAGAATACCCTTAAAGTCATGGGCGGCTTTCCCATCCTTGCCTTTAAACAAAACATCCGCTGCATAACCGCCCTCACTACCCGGCAACCAAGCTGCGACAAAGGCATCAGAGGCGTTGATTTCACGGTTCATCCAAAGCGGACGACCGGTCAAAAAGACAGAAATAACGGGAATACCGTCGGCCTTGTATTTTTTAATCAAATTAAGATCCGTATCATCGCCCGGCTTGTAAGCCAAAGTTTCGATGTCACCCATAAATTCGGCATAAGGGTCTTCACCGAAAACGACAATCGCAACGTCAGGCTTATTTGTATAGCTCCCGTCTTCGGACAGAACAACGTTACCGCCTGAGGTATCCGTATGACGTTTAACGCCGTCATAAATTGAAGTCCCACCCGGGAAATCAGAGTTCTTATTGCCTGTTCCCTGCCAATTGAGTGTCCAACCGCCAGATTGTTTCCCAATATTATCTGCGCCGTCTCCAGTAATCAAAATATTGCTACTAGGAGATAAAGGAAGAGCCCGCTCGCCCGCTTTAATTTCGTTATTTTTTAGCAATACAAGCGACTCACGCACGGCCTGTCGCGCCACTTCTTTATGTTCAGGGTTTGCTAAAAGATCATAGTCGCCAGCATAGGCCCGCGTTGAGGGCAAGCCCGCCTCAAACAAACCTGAACGGATTTTTACCCGTAAAATCCGGCGCACAGCATCGTCAAGACGATCCAAATCTAATTCGCCGCTTTCGGCCTGTACAAGCAAAGTCTCAAACAGACCTTTCCAGCTATCAGGCGCCATATACATATCGAGTCCCGCATGAAGCGCTTCGGGACAATCTGTGTTGGTACAGCCTTTGACCTGACCGTGACCATTCCAGTCCCCAACGATAAACCCATCAAAGCCCATGCGTTCCTTCAAGACATCAGTCAGCAGACCTTTATGGCCGTGCATTTTTTTGCCCTGCCAACTATTGAAACTCGCCATTACAACCTGAACGCCAGCGTCTATTGCAGCAGGATAGCCAGCGCCGTGAATATCGCGCAAGTCTTCTTCGCTATCACTATTCTCGCCTTGGTCATTACCGCCTTGTGTGCCGCCATCACCAATGAAATGCTTTGCCGTCGCAATAACATTTGGCCCGGTTAACCATTCACCACCGCTGGCCTCGCCTTGAATTCCTTCAATAAGTTTTCCAGCATAACTTGCCGTCACTTCAGGGTTTTCAGCGTAACCTTCATAAGTACGCCCCCAACGATCATCGCGGACAACCGCAATCGTTGGTGCAAAAGTCCATTCCTGGCCACCAATACGAATTTCTTTAGCCGTCACATCACCAATAGCGCGTAAAAGCGCCGGGTTTCGCGTTGCGCCAAGACCAATATTATGCGGAAAGACTGTCGCCCCCGGAATATTATTATGACCATGAACGGCATCTGTGCCCCAAAGCATTGGGATGAAAGGCACACCGTCGCCATAAGCGTCCTTGGACGCGACGTAAAACTCATCGGCCAATTCCAACCAAGCCGAAGCCGGAGACCGGTTGTCGCCATTTGGCGCAGAGTTACCGCCATTTAGGACAGAGCCTAGGGGATAAGTCTTCAAATCTTCGGGCGAAATAGACCCGATATCGGCCTGAACAACTTGCCCGACTTTGTGACGCAAAGTCATATTAGACATAATATCCGTAATGCGCTCTTCGATTGCCGCATCCAAACCGACAGGGCTTTTCGCTGTCGGCCAGATGTCAGGATTAACGCTGCTTGGCTCGCGCATTTCAGTGGCTTTAGATGTTGGATCAACGTTCCCGCCGCAGGCCGTGAGTGTCAGTGAAACTGCCGCAACAACCCCGCACAAACCGCTCGTAGAAAATAGTGAAACCCGCATAATTAATCCCCATAAACTAAATATTTTTAGTGCTCGTATCAGCATCCAAGCTCAAATTTCATCTAAGCTTCACTGGAATACATTTACCAACTATTTGATTCCACAATGACAGCGCTGTCACTATCTTGCAACCGTTTAAACGTAAAAACCCAAAAAATTTCGAAATTTAGAAGCGACGCATCAATTAAAAGGAGATGATTTCAACCTTTTAAGGATAAATCATTTAAGAGTAACGTAAGGGTAAACTCATCATACCAAGCAAGGCAAACGCTACATCCGCTTCATATGTTTAAGCTTAAAGCCCTAACAAAACAGACAGTAGAATAACGAGAATGGCCAACAAAATATTTTTTATCAATGAAATCATGGCCTGGCTCCTTCGACTGATGAGTAAACGTTTTTCGATAAAATTGTCAATCTTTTTCTAAAACTTACTCGAAATATGGCGCCAGTTGCGCGGCCCACACTCTATAGCCTTCTTCATTAAAATGGAGGCCGTCATAAGTCAGATTTGAACGCAAAGTTCCATCTGGCGCCGCAAAGGCCTCTACCATATCAATATAATCAACATTCATACTTTCAGCCAAATCCTTATAGGCTTGATTATAAGCCCGCACGGACGACATCGCTTCGGCTTCGCGCGGAAGGACGGATTGTAAATAAAGTTTCGCTTTCGGGTTTTGCGCTTGTAAAGATGCAATGACTGTCTTGACATAGGCAGACACTGAGGCGGCAGAGTGATTATAACCAATGTCATTCGTCCCGATCAGGATGAATATTTTGTCAGGCTCATGCCGCAATATTTCAGGCAAACGAAGGGATACGCCTTCGGCAGTATCCCATCCAATGCCGTGATTGGTAATAGTTTGCGGAAATAAACTTTCATACTGCCCCCACGCCTCGGTCAGGCTATCGCCCACCATCATGATACCGCCTGACTGTTTGGGGAGTTTAGTAATTGTTTGCATGCGCCAATTGAAATGCTCTTTACCGCCTTCAAGCATTGTTTCGGGCGGATTAATTTTCAAGAGAGTTTCTTGAGAGCCGTCGACACTCGTCACAGTCACATTGTCAAGTTTCACGGGGTTGAAGCTCCACCCCACTTTCCTAGCAATATGCGCGCCGAGTTGGTTGGCCATCAGCTTCATACTATCGCGGCCCGGGTGGTAATTACAGCTCCAGATGAGTCCATTCGGCGCGAGAGTAACATCCACGGTAGAAATGTTGCTGTCCGCCATCTTAGTAATCGCCCAATCAATTCCGTCACGGACAGACGCAAGTTTATCTCCATTCAGAAGCGGGCCATTAACCGCCACAACATGCGCCTTTGGGAATCGTTTGCGTAAATCTGACAGCATATCGCGGTAACCATGACGAAACTTATTCTGGCCTGGGTCAATGACTGACCAGTCATTTGTACCCAAGGTCGTGACAATCACATCAGGTATAAAATTCTGGTGGTTCCACACACTTTCCTGATCTGGTAGGGCATAATCAATCTGCGCAGGCATAACGGGGGCGGGATTAGCATCCCAATTATGCACCACGCCGCGCCCTGAAATCGCAATCAAATGAGAGTCAGCTTTAAACCCATCAGCTGTCAAAGCGGCATAGGCCTTTCGCGGCGCATTAGTTGCCGGGTTATACTGGCACTCCTTGGTATCGCCCCTCACGCCAAAACCCGCGGTGATGGAATCCCCAAGAAAGAGGATTTTTCGCGGATGTGACGGGACAGCTAAAAACTGCCCATCCGTATCTATTCCCTCAATCGTGAACAGTCCCGTATCGAATACTTCCGTGCGGCGGGACAAGACAACATCAAAGCGTTGCGCCGTCTCGCTGTTTATCAGAACGTAATCATGTGTGCCGGTATTTAAAGGCAAGGTCGTTTCTTCGCCATTGACAAAGACGTCCATAATGCCCTGCCCGCCATCAGTCAGCGTCACCGTCAGGCGCTTACCCTCAAAGGAGAGTTCAGCCCCACTGGCCGGCCAGCCCATTTGATAACCGCCCTCCTCCGTGACGACATAACGTCCTAATAGATTATAATCGGGAGATGAGTTTACGCCGCATCCGCCAAGCAGAAGGCCAAGCGAGGCTAAGCCCATCCAAATTAGAAACGACGCAAATTTCATATTACACCAGTGTTTTAAGCGCTTCACCGTCATAGGGTTCCAGCTCATCCATACGATTTTCTTTCACTTTTTGCGCCCAATAGGGATCTTGAAGGAGCGCGCGCCCAACGGCAATCATATCAAATTCATTTTTCTCCATGCGTTCAATCAAATCATCAAGACTGGCGACTTCTGAACTTTGTCCTACAAACGCTCCGAAGAAATCACCTTTCAAACCCACAGAGCCAACCGAAATTGTGGCAACGCCAGTGAGTTTCTTCGCCCAACCCGCAAAATTCAAATCAGAACCTTCGAATTCCGGTTCCCAGAAACGGCGTTGCGAACAATGCAGAATATCGGCCCCGGCATCCGTTAAACTCGTCAAAAAGGCTTCCAATTCCTGCGGTGTTTCGGCGAGACGGGCAGAATAATCCTGCTGCTTCCATTGTGACACTCGAATACAGAGTGGCATGTCATTGCCCATCGCGACACGGCATTTCCTGAGGACTTCTCGCGCAAATTCCGCGCGATCAATCAACGTGCCGCCATATTTGTCATCCCGCTGGTTCATAACATCCCAGAAAAACTCATCGACCAAATACCCATGAGCGCCATGAATTTCGACCATGTCAAAACCTAACGCCTTAGCATTCGCCGCTGCCCGCGCATAAGACTCCGCCATATCAGCAATCTCTTCCTGCGTAGGAACTGGTAAGACTTGTTTGCCCGTATGGGTAAGTCCTGACGGACTGTCGGATGCGGCATCAGGGTTCGGCCCCATGCCGGGCTTGCGCGCCATTCCTGTATGCCAAATCTGCGGCCCCATTTTTCCGCCTGCCTTATGCACAGCGCTAATCACGGACGCCCATCCATCCAAAGCCTCCGCAGTGTGAAAATTAGGAATGCGCGGGTCATTAGAGGCCCCGGCTCGATCAATGGTGGTTCCCTCAGACAAAATAAGCCCGACATCTGCGGCGGCTCGCTTGCGATAATATTCTACCACATCGTCCCCAGGCACACCATCGGGGGAGAAACTCCGCGTCATTGGGGCCATAACAATCCGGTTGGGCAACTCCATCGATTTCAGCGAGAATGGTTTAAAAAGAGGCGACATGAAAATTCCTGTTTTGACAGCCTATTCGGATAGGATGATTTTTGATGTTTAAAAGCTTTATCCATCTCCCTATCCCCATATAACAGTCTTATAAAGCGGCGTTTTAGTTTGCGCCTTATTCGAAAAAGGATGAAGCTGAGCATGAAACGCGCTTTAGTCATAGGAGCGGGCATAGGCGGATTAACAGCCGCTTTGGCACTTGCTCAGCGCGGTTGGGCAATTGACGTATTTGAAAGTAGCGCCGCCTTAGGCGATGTCGGTGCAGGTCTACAGCAAAGCCCCAACGCCATGGCCGTGCATAAAATGCTCGGTATTGACGACGCGATAAAGGCTCTCGCCTGTGAACCTGAAGCCGGAATACTCCGGGATTACAAAACAGGCCATCCTTTGATGACAACGCACATGCGAGATGTTTACGAAGCGCGATATGGTCACAAATACTTACACATTCACCGCGCGGATTTAATTCAGACTTTAGCCATGGAAGCCGAGCGCCTCGGCGCCAAAATTCATTTCAACCATCATTTTGAAGAGGCGCAACAGATTGGCAACACCGTCAATATTATTGCTGGTCAGCGAAACTATATGGGGGATGTGTTAATCGGCGCAGATGGCATTAAATCGCTATTGCGGCCCATGATTTCGGGGGTCAGCCATCCCCGCTTCACCAAACAAGTCGCGTGGCGCGGCACTGTACCGACCCAAAACCTTCCAGAAGGCTCCATTCCTTTTGCGGCGAATAATTGGCTCGGTCCGAAACGGCATTTTGTCACCTATTACATTCGCGGCGGCGCGTTAATTAATTTTGTGGCTGTGGAGGAACGCGATAATTGGGCCTCTGAACGCTGGGACTTATTGGCGGATAAGGCCGAGTTACAAGCCGGGTTTTCCGGATGGGACACGCGCGTTACCAGCCTAATAGACGCGTGCGAGACACCTTACCTTTGGGGGTTGTTCGATCACGCCCCACTACCGCATTGGAGTCAAGATCATATGACCTTGCTCGGCGACGCCGCCCACCCCATGTTGCCCTTTATGGCGCAAGGCGCGTCTATGGCGATTGAAGATGGGTGGGTGCTGGCAGCGAGTTTAGCAGAGACCCCTGACACGATATCAGAGGCTTTAAAACGATATGAAGCGCGGCGAAAACCCCGCGCCACGCGCTTGCAAATCATCTCTCGAAAAAATGCTGCCCTCTATCATATGAAGGCAGGCCCCGCGCGGATCTTGCGCAATGCTAAGTTCAAAATCGGCACCGCCGTCCCCGCCGCCATATTCAATCGATTGGATAAGATATACGGCGTCGACGTGACACGGGATTATCCTTGAACGCAGCGCTTTCTCGCGCAGGCTCATCATGCGTGGCGAACAAGTAGAAAGACTCTTTTCTTCGCAGTTTGTGGCAAGTTATCGCTTGCCCCCCCTGCCGCAATTCGCTAGTCCCGCCGACGGAGACGTGGCCGAGTGGTCGAAGGCGCTCCCCTGCTAAGGGAGTATACCTCAAAAGGGTATCGAGGGTTCGAATCCCTTCGTCTCCGCCACTACCTTCTGGCACAAACCTATCGACTATTATGACTCGGGATTAGTCCACGACTAATGGGGGTTTGGCGGTGTATGAGAGGGTTCTGGGAAGGGGGCACTTTGGCCCAGTAAATAAGTCGTAAAACAGAATTTTAGCGCTTCGAAATCGGTTTAACTATAGTGAAAATAAATCGCAAACAGTTATGCTGAACAGAAATGTACGCCGCCGGGGCCTCACCTGGAAGCCCAAGGGATAAACCTAGCAGGATAAATTCACTATATTGTGTAATGCCTTGTCCTAGGCAGGAATAAGAATATGGCTAATAGAAGCCATGAACCTGCGTGAATGATAAATGCATTCGGAAAAATACTTGCTAGTATTATAAGTTCATTTGTATTTTGAAGATTAGCGTGGTTTATGGATTTTTCGGTTAAATATCCAAACAATGGAATGCTGATGAAGAGAGATAAAGCATAAAATACCAGCGCTGGGAAAAACCATTTATTACTCATGCCCAGATCTTTGAATCTCTCAATATAAATTTTAAAATACGGCACAATTAGAAGGGACGTAAATATTATTGCTAGTACAGAAGAAACTAAAAAAATTTTGAAGAAAAATGTTCCCCCAATCCATAAAACAAATAGTATCACATACTGAATAAGAATCAGGATCAAGTGTGTCCTAAAAAATATTATTTGTGATAAAGATAATTTCATTCAAGGTGATCTTTGAGTTTTGAAGTCTAAAATTTACAAACACTTATTTTATTGGGGTAAGGTAATTGCGTTAAATACTCACTCAAAAATAAGCCTAACGACTTATGAATTACATTATGAGAATTGTAATTAAAAACACAGTAACAGTTTCCCACCAATGTCTGACGTCAGCGCCTATGGCACAGATTTAGGTTTAGGCGGCTGTGTCACGTTAATGCCAGTTTTTTGACACCCCGCTAAACTTAAACGATGAAAACCTCAATCTATGCCCGCCATCGTTTCCATCAAGACATCATAAAGCGAGCCGTTGATAACGAAGAAACTGTTCTTGATTTCGTTGTTCAACATCAAAGAAACACAAAAGAAGACACGCGTTTACTTTGTAAACTCCGAAGAAACCAAGGCATAAGACCAACACAAATTGTAACTGACAGACTTGGTTCATATGGAGCCGCTCTAAGAATATTGGGCTCCAACATCTATAAGAGGTTGGAGGCCGAAAGAACAATCGCGCTCAATGCTCCCACGTTCCAAATATGAAGACGAGAACGAAAACTGGAAAGATTCCGATCAGCAAAAAACGCCCAAAAGCTGCTCTCAGCCCAAGATCAAAACTACAAAGTCTTCAATCATCGGCGACACTACATCACAAGAAACACACTCCGAAAATTCAGACAACTAGCTCACACCGAGTGGAATACCGTGACGGCATCCGCCCTTACTTAAAATGGAACCTAGGGCCAAATCGCGGCCAGTGCACTTAACGTGATAAGTCCTTGAAAGCGATCTGCTTTATCGACATCATGATCAGATGAAAGAAAACACAATCGTCCCCATAGCTGACATCTAGTCTTATTCTTCTGAGCCTAATTTTTCGCCGCCAATTAGAACGGCAGTCGTAATTTGGCCAAAGATGTTTACGCAACTGCGCATCATATCGGGAATGCGGTCTATCCCTAAGATTAGCGCGAGGCCAGCGACAGGTACACCTATTGCGTCTAATGCGGGAGCCATTGTCACGACACTGGATGATGGGACTGGCGCTACTGTCAGTGAAACAAGGAATGTCGCGAAGATGATTGCACCGGCTGCGCCCAATGCAATCGGCACATTATAAACGTAAGCTA
>CAZMEN010000030.1:0-30809 GCA_964565335.1 uncultured Algimonas sp.
GTCTGTGTCACCGCGTTCTCCCATGACCCGATAGGCATTTCCGAGATTGTTTTGTGTCATGGCCCATTGGTCTTTATGGTCCGTCAAAAATTGACCCGTGCGGTTACAAGATTTGTCTAAAGCCGATAAATAAAGCGATTTTGCTTGTTTCAAAAACCCCTCGCCGAAAAGCCGACCACGTTCCGAGGCGATATCGCCTCCGTCCATTAACCACTGAATGGCTTGTCGCTTATCGACGGGTAAGATTGTATCTGCGGCTTTTTCGTAAAGAGAGAGGGCAGCGCTTAAATTTAAGTCCACGACTTCGATTTTGGCTTCTTCGATAAGATAGCTCGATTCTAATCGTAGAGCTGCTTCCATTTTTTCTGTGTTGTGAGCATTTTCAGCACGGGATTTTTTTAAAATGGCTCTGGCTTTATCTGTTTCAAATTCCGAGAGGAACTTCGCGATATCCCGACGAAGTGTTTTTAGTTCATTCCTGTCATTACTGGGAATATTGGCTTGGCGGACATATTCATTTTGATCCCTTAATACCAAGTCGAGTAAATCTGAGAGCCTATCTCTGATATGACCTTTTTCAACAGAGAGGTGTGGGAGTGCGATTTTTAAGAAATTATAAATCCGATCTTCGGTCAAAGCGCGACTGACCCTCAAGTCACTAATTTGGTCATTCAGCTTCTCGCGCTCAGAAGCGGAGAGGTTATGTTTCTCCATTGATTTATTAATGATGGTCTGAAACTTTTCGGGGAGTTCCGAAACGTCGTCACCAATATCATCAATTTTGTCTTCAATTCGCGCTAAGCTCGCCTCAACCCGCCCCATCGCCTCAGCCAATTTATCACTGGGCGCGAGGACGTTTTTCAAGCCCGCCTGAATATCCTCCAACAGCGCCATCTGGTGCGCTTGGTTTGTGGCAAAGAATATATTGCGGAAGGGGTCATTGATTTTGATTTGTTCGCGCAGGCAGGCGGAGAAGCTTTGTATCCACCCGAGTTGCGGATGCTCGGCCCATTCTGCCAGAGCGTCTTTCTCCGTGTCCGTCCATGCGGCTAATGAGAGGAGGTCGGCTTTGGCTTGTGTGACATAGCCATCGGGGAGCGCCGTTTGAAGAGTATCCAAATTTCGCGACGGCTCGAATGTTGTCGGAATAACGGTCTGCCAGTCACCTGCCATTTCGGTGACTAAACCTGAAAACTCCCCTTCATCAATCGCTTCGAAAATTCGGGAAAAGCCTTGCTTACCGCGCATATGTTTTAATTTCGGGCTAGAGCTCTGAACCCGTTTATCTTCGGTCTGCTCAAAGGTGTGTTCGACAATAAACTGGAGCGCTTTGTAATGCGCGGTTAGAACAGCGCGTTCAATATCGTGATTAGGGTCGAGGCCTTTCTCCTTAAGCCGGCGTTTTAATCTCGATTGTCCAACAAGAATGGATTTGTCGCAGACCTTCCCAAGACCCCAACCAATCAGATTGCCGCCCAAAGCCGTTAAAGTGAAAATTTCCGCAACCGCCATTCAAATCCCTTACCCTTTTAATTTAAGAAGGATTTTAAAAATTGGAAGTGAAAACGCGATTGTTGAAAATTTACGACTTTATCGTGCACGCTATCCAAACGGATCGTCAATTGATTTGGACAGTTCCGAGAACAGCACGGGTCCTGTCTCGTTCATATAGAGGCAGTCTTCTAGGCGGACGCCAAATTCACCAGGGAGATATAATCCCGGTTCGTTGGAGAAGCACATGCCGGGGGCGAGGGGGGTGGTTTCATTCCGAACGAAATTGACGGGTTCATGGCCGTCCATGCCTATGCCGTGCCCGAGCCGGTGGGTGAGTCCGGGCGCGGCGTAATCGGGGCCGTAACCGACGGAGGTGTAATAATCCCTGACCACGGCATCAACGCGGCCTGCGGGCGTGCCGAGTGTTGCCGTTTCTAGGGCGAGTTCTTGTCCGCGTTTCACTGTGTCCCAGACTTTTCTCTGCTGCGCATTGGCGTCGCCCATGACCCATGTGCGGGAAATGTCGGATTCATACCCATGTACGGCTGCACCGCAATCCATCAGGATAATCTCTCCGTTTTTGACTTCATATTCGATGTCGCTGCCATGCGGATAAGCGCTAGACGGCCCGACGAGAACCATAGAAAACTGTACATCTGCGCCCATGGTCCGCGTAGCGTCGCTCATCATTTTCGATATATCATGGCGCGTCATGCCAATTTCGACTTTTGGATGGATGTGGCGATAGGCGGCCAAGGTAATATCATTCGCCGTCTGCATCAGGGCGATTTCAGCCGCGGATTTATACATGCGGCAACCGCGCGTGATGGGCTGACCTGAGACGAGGTCTATGGACGCGTTTTCGCCCTTAATGCCTGTGGTAATGAAGTTGCGCGTGGTCTCTTCTATGGCGAGGGGTTTGCTGAGGGCTTGGGTCTCGCGCAGGAAATCAACAACCAATTTGAACGGGCTTTCATCTTCGTGCCATGTGCGCACATCGCTCTCGACTTTCAGGCTTTCGCGAATAGAGGGCTCTTCAAAAAACGGCGTGATGACAGTCATTTGTCCGTCCGCCGTCAAAACTGCGCCTGTAAAGCGTTCGGATCGCCACCATTTTATCCCCGTGAAATAGGTGAGGGAGGAGCCGGCCTCAATCAAAAGCGCGCCAATGCCGTTTTCCTGCATTAAGCGTTGGGCTTTGCGAATTCTGGCTTCGCGTTCGGTGCGGGTGATGGGTTTTGCCGACTTGGCGAGGTTGGGCAGCGGGGCGGAGCTGCGTTCCGATTGCGTCCGATGCGCTTGACTATCTTCCAATTCGGCTTGGCATCCGCTCAAAAGGGTCGCGCTCGCCGCCCCTAAACCTGCCAAAACCTGTCTTTTGGAAAATATAGTCATATGCGCCCTTTTTAGGTTTATTGCCGATAGGTGAATTCGATTTGGTCGCCCTGTTGCGGTTTTAAGGCGTGGTAGCCATCTGCGCCATTGGCGACCCATTGATACAGCGCAGTTTCCGCGTCATTGGCAATGGAGCCATTGACGCATTCGATCCATTTCAAATCGGCGATATCGTCCGAAGTCGTTCCAACGGTGAAGACAATGGTGCATTTCAAGCTGCCGTCAGAGCCGTCCCCTGCACTGGATCCGCCGCCCGGGCCTCCGGAAGACGTGGAATAGGATTTCACCGTCCCTGTATTTTGAGGCGCGGTTGGTAACTCGATATCTAAAGGCGGTAGGTCAATTTTATTAAAATGCGGGCTGAAACTGATTTCTGCTGCCAAGAGGCGCGGGGGTTCTTTACTAAGGAAAGATGTCTTGGTGTCCATCGCAGGAGGTAGGCGCACAGGCTCTTTGAGTTTTTGAGTTTCTTCTTGAAGCGCATCGAGCGAGCTTTTTTCTGGGTCCAGTTTTATGGCTTGATCGATTGGGGCTTTGGCTATTTTTAAACGGGTCTCTGGCCGCTCAACATAACCTATATGGATAAGGAGCATCATCAGAAGGAATAAGACCAATGTGACAATGGCCGCCGCACAAGCCGCGATGAAATACCGAAACGGCGCAGACTCAGTCGAGAGTGCGAACTTCTGACGCGGCGGCGCTTTAATCCCGGACTGTGATTTCTGTGTCGCCATGAGCGGGTTTCCTGTCTTCAGCGCTTTGAATAGGCGTAATTCGGCGTGGCGACTAGAGGGAAATTGACGCCGCGGCTTCGAGCCCAATTCGCATATAAAATAACCGCCTCGAAAGAGACGGTTTATAAGGAGACTGAGCCTTTAACGAGAGCAAGCTCTAATTTAGAACCTTACCCATTTGCGCGATACCGTCTTTGATAAGCGCGGAGTGGTCAGCAGGTTTAAGATTTCCGCGGATGAGGCTTTCAGCCGTGTTCAGCGCCATATCGGCGGCTTTGGCTTTGACCTCGGCCATGGCTTGGGCTTCGGCATTGGCAATTTTAGCCTCAGCCTGGGCCGCGCGTCGTTCCAGACGTTCCGTTAAATCTTTGCGGGCTTGGGTCGCCATGATTTCGGCGTCATGCTTGGCCTGCTTTACAATCGCTTCTGCTTGATCTTCAGCTTCTTGTTGCTTGCGCATGTAAGAGGCGAGAAGTGTCTGCGCTTCTTCGCGGAGGCGGCGGGCTTCTTCTAGATTGTTTTTAATCTCATCAGCGCGTCCATCGAGCGCGCCATTAATCGCTTTCAAAGCGCCTTTTTGGATGACGAAGAGGATGAATAGAACAACGGGAATAGCGACCCATAATTTGGAGTCGAGATACCAAGGGGTTCCTGCGGCGGCGGCAATCAACATGAGCGCGCTCCCTTCCTATTTCATCGCGGCGCGTAATTGCGCGGCGGTGACTGATTTCTTGGTGAGAGCTTTGACAATTTCGCTAGCTGTGTCAGACGCAATGCCTTCAACATTGGCGAGTGCTTTTTCGCGCAATCCGGCAATGCGGGTTTCAGCGGCTTCGGCCTCTTTAGCGGCTTCGGCGTCGGCGACGGCGATTTCTGCGCTCAATTCATCATTAATTGCCTGACGGGTCGCTTCGGCCACATTATGGGCTTTAGCGCGGGCGTCGTTTAATTTTTGATGATACGCTTTTTCAGCTTCTTCGGCTTCGCCTTGCATACGCGATGCTGCGTCCAAATCGTCAGAAATTCGGTCTTTACGCTCGACAATGCCATCCGCCAATTTAGGCAGAATGAAACGAGACAGAACGAAATAAAGAATACCAAAAACTAAGACGAGCCAAAAAATCTGGTTCACCCAGGTCGAGAAATCAAATTGCGGCAGACCTGCTGACGCTGCCTCTTTTGCACCATCTGGATAGGCTTTTTCTGCCGCCATTGTAATCTCCTAGGAAATGTCGGTTTGAACCCCGACTAAAATGGGGTCCAAACTGAAAAGTAAACGGGCTTAAATTATGCCGCGTACAGGATGATCATGGCAAGAACGAAACCGAACAAGCCTGTCGCTTCACAAAGGGCGAAGCCCAAAAGAAGGTTTGTGCGCTGACCGGCAGCGGCTGAAGGGTTGCGCAAAGCGCCTGCGAGGTAGTTAGAGAAGATCGAACCAATACCGACGCCGGCACCGATTAGAGCTGTACCGGCCAAGCCTGCGCCGATGTATTTTGCTGCTTCTGCTTCCATGATGGTTCTCCTTGAAAAATGGAATGCGGGGATTAGTGATCGACGTGATAAACGTCGTTAAGATAAACACAGGTCAGGATAGCAAACACGAAGGCTTGCAGGGCTGCGACCAGAAATTCGAGAGCGACAATCGCCATTGTGCCGATAACAGGCACAACGGCTAGAGCGGCAATGCCTCCGCCCTGTGTGACCAAAAAGGCAGCGAATATCGCAAAAAGTTTTAGAATAACGTGTCCTGCGACCATATTGGCGAATAAACGCACGGACAGTGTAATCGGGCGGGCGATGAATGAGATAATCTCAATCAGGATAATAATAGGATACATTAAGAGCGGTAAACCGGCAGGGGCGAAGATTTTGAACCAACGCAGCCCATTTTTCCAAATGCCAGCAATAATAACGATCAAGATTGTGAAAACTGCCATAAAGACCGTCACCGCCAAATGCGATGTTGTTGTGAAGGCGTAAGGGTTCATGCCGATAAGGTTGGCGAACAAAATAAAGAAGAAGAGACAGAACACGAAAGGGAAGAACTTCATCGCTTCAGGACCTGTCGTGTCTTTCACCATATTGGCGATAAATTCATAAGACAGCTCACCCAGAGACTGCATACGGGTCGGCACTAATTTTCCTTTTAGGGTGAGGAAGAAAAAGACGATAATGGACAGAGCACCAACAACCATCCAAAGCGATGAGTTGGTAAAGGCAATATCTTGTCCCGCAATATCGGGAAGGTCGAAGATCTTTTTGATCTCAAACTGTTGCATCGGGTCGTTTGCCACGTCCCACTCCTTCTTTAATCGACCTCTTAGGGTCTTAATCATCCGGTTCATCCGGAAGGTCGTCTCCAATCGGAACATTTTCATTGGCTCTGTCCATAGCATCTGCCGTCCGAAGAACAGCTTTGATACCGGCGGCAAAACCGAAACCCATTCCAACCAACAAAATCCAAGGTGACGTTCCGAAAAACTTATCCAGACCATAGCCTAGAGCTGTTCCAACCAAAACCGACACAATCAATTCTGTACTTAACCGCCATGCCATCCCTAATGCGGAACTGCTTGAAACATATTCTTTCTCTTGAGGGCGTCGGGCGTTAGCGGCCTTTAGCTTCGCATCTAAGGCGTCAAGATCAGAAGGGCGTTCAGAGGCGATATCGTTTCCGTTTCGGTTAGCCATAATGGTCAATCCACTATTGAAAAGCTGCCATAAAACTGCCCTCCAAAAGCGCGCGGAACCTAACGAAGCAGGGTGTGGAAGTCAACAGCACTTAGTGCGTGGTTAAGCCTTTGAAAAACCAATGAAATCGATATTTTTTAGACTCTTTTTTTGCGGCGCTTGGGCGCAGGCGGCTTTCCGTTTGCAACGCCTTTTGAGAATTGGCGCAAGATACGCCAATTGAAGATTGAAAACGGGCTCATGAATGGGCCCGTGAGGCGTTTAATGGGGTTTTTCCGGATTTTGGGCTGTAACGAGGAGGGATAATGTTTCATTTTCCTCCAAGTTGAGGACGATTTTTGATTCTGTATCAAAACTGGTGGTTAGTTTTGGCTTAGCGACCAGTTTCGTTTCAACGCCGTTTTCGTTTTCAATGGTCTGATGGATTTTGAAATCCAAAACCAAACCTTCTTCAGTCTTGTCCACTCTGAGCGTGAGCATGAGGTCTCCGTCTTTGGCCTCGCTGATATTCTGCTCATTTAGAAGTCCGCCATCAAGCCCCAGCACGATTGTCTTGCCTTCATCGATCAAAATTTCAGTTTCAAAATTACGAGTGCGGGTGCCGTCCTTTAAGGATTGAACAGAGGAGCCTTGTAGCTTTAATCCGACTTCATCGGCAGCGGAGAGCGGGGCGAAGGTGAGGGCGCCAATGCAGGCAATCCCTGCGGCGGCCAAGGCTGATTTCGTTTTCAAATGGTTTTTCATAATAGACTCCTTAAGTCTTTGCAGTGTTGTGCGAGACTCAGAAGGGGCCAGATAGTTTGAAATTAAACGCCGAACAGTTTCACTGACGCTGACGCCGTCTTGACGGGCCTTGGCCTGTAACTTTTTCTTGTCTTCATAGGATAGTCGGACTTCCAACATTTCAGACTTTTTCGGCGGTTTTGAAGGCGGCATATAATACTCTTCTTCACTGATATAGCTTCATCATTTCGCTATCACAGGATGGAGGGATGGCGCAAAGAAACCTAACATATTCGTGTCGGGACAAACGCCTTAGGGACAAAATTCGTGTCCCGACAAAACTATTCAGCCGCGACCAGCTTCTCTGCTGCGTTCAATTCAATCGATAATAATTGGGAGACACCTTGCTCGGCCATAGTCACGCCGAAGAGGCGGTCCATGCGGCTCATGGTGACGGGATTATGAGTGATCGCGATAAATTTTGTGTTGGTGTGCTCTTTCATATCGTCGAGCAGGTCGCAATAACGCGCGACATTGGCATCATCAAGCGGCGCATCGACTTCGTCCAAGACGCAGACAGGGGCAGGATTGGACAAGAACACCGCAAAGATTAGCGCTGTCGCTGTCAGAGCCTGCTCACCCCCAGAGAGGAGCGACATGGCCTTCAAAGATTTCCCAGGCGGGCGCGCCATGACCTCGAGACCCGCTTCGAGGGGGTCATCAGATTCTGTCAGAGCAAGCGCCGCTTCGCCGCCACCGAAAAGCGTCGTGAAAAGACGTCCAAAGTGACCATTGACCACATCAAAGGCTTTCAAAAGACGTTCGCGGCCTTCTTGGTTCAGCTCATCAATACCTTCGCGAAGGCGGGCAATCGCTGCGATCAGGTCTTGACGCTCTTCGTTCATGGCTGAGAGGCGGTCTTCTTGTTCAGCGGCCTCTTCATCGGCGCGCAAATTGACGCCGCCCATGCGCTCGCGTTCAGAAGTCAGGCGATCGAGTTTCTTTTCAATATCGGTTTCGGACAGACCTGATTCAGGTGATAATTCGCCGAGATGCTCTTTAAGCTCGGACGGCTCGCAAGAAAGAGTCTCGTTGATGCGGGCTTTGGTCTCGGCAATGCGTTCCTGCGCCGCGATTTTACGGGCTTCGGCACCCGCGCGCGCTTCGCGGGCAGCGGAATGGGCTTGCTCGGCATCACGGGCTTGGTTTTCCGCTTCGCGCAACTCGCCCTCGGCTTTGGCCAAGGAATCAGAGGCGGCCGTACGGCGGGCTTCTGCGGCTTCGAGTTCAGCAAACAGATTGGCGCGGCGATCCGCAAATTTGTCAGGGCCGTCCGTGGCTGCGCTCAATGTGGTTTGCGCCGCAGTCGCGCGCGTTTCGAGTTGCTCCACCCGTTTCTTGGCAGTTTCCGAACGACGGGCCCAATCTGCACGCTCTTTTTCAACGGCTTTAAGGCGGGCGGCACGGGCCTCGGTTTCATTTTTCAGGCTGCGATATTGAGCGCTGGCTTCATCAGCAATGTCGCGGGCTTCACTCAGTCTTTCGGCGAGCGTTGTTTGCTGTTCTGAAATGTCCTCAACGTCTTTTAAGCCTTCTGAATTCGTTTTGGCCGTGTCGCGTTGATTCGTGAGTTCTTTAATTTCGGCGTCCAGTCTTTCAAGACGGTCTTCGAGAGATTTTCGTTCAGCATTGGCGCGGGCAATATCTGTTTCATACTGTGACAATGCGGCCTGGGCTGCGCGCTCACCGCGTTCTAAATCGGGTAGGGCGCGGCGGGCTTGCCGGACTTTCTCTTGTGCTTGATTGCGGGTTTGGCGGGCCGTTTCAAACGAAGTTTGGTCAGCTTCAACTTTGGATTCCGCTTTTTCAATTTCGATAGAGATTTCAGCCAAACGGTTTTGTTGTTTCAATTTCACGGCGGCGGAGGTCTCGGCCCCGGCAGCCATTTCAAATCCGTCCCAACGGCTGACTTGACCTTCAAGCGTGACCAAGCGTTGTCCAGGTTTTAGAGCCGCGGAAAGGGCTTCAATTTCATCAGTCGATACAACACCAATCTGAGAGAGGCGAGCTTTCAACTCATCGGGTGCCGTTACGAAATCGCTTAACGGCTTAACTTGGGCAGGCAGAGTTTGATCCGAGACGCGTGCTCCGGCCCAACGCAAATTCGCCTCACCGCCAATGGCGGCGTCCAAATCTTCACCTAAAGCGGCAGCAAGCGCTTGCTCATATCCGCGTTTGGCTTTGCATTGGTTCAAAGCTGGCTCGTAAGAGCCCGCTTGCGCGCGGGCTAACATGCGCTCTAACGCCGTTTTCTCACCTGAAAGGCCTGAGAGAAGCTGACGGGATTTGGCGAGCGTTTCGCGCGCTACTTGATCGGTTTCTTCGGCCTCGGTCAGTGATTTTGCGAGAGTTTGTTCCTCTTCTCGCGCTGCTTCCAAAGCTTTCAAGGCGTCTTTTGCGCCTGCAGCAAAAAGATTGCCTGACGAGCCGCCATCTTGGCTCATGCCAGCGAGGCGGTCTTGTGTATTTTCACGCTCGCGAGTGACGCGCTCAAGGCGGCCTTCGGCTTGAGACAATTCGCGCTCAGCAGACTCGCGGCGCGCATTTTGGTCGGCTGCTTTGCGCGTTAATTCATTGTAGTCCGCTTCCAGCGTTGTGCGTGTTTTAATAGCCTCTGACGCGGCATCGGCGGCGGCGTCGAGGGCCGCGGACGTATCGGCCATAGCAGAGAGTTTATCAAATTCCAGTTTTAAGAGTGCTTCAGCGTCATTGGCGTCGCTGACAATGCCCGTTTCGCGCTCCAAATCAGCGGATAAGTTTTTAATTTGCTCTTCGAGCTTTTTAATCTCTGCGCCAGCGGCTTCTTCGTCAGACTCCAGCGCTTCTTTGGCAGCGTTGAGCCGGCCCAATACAGCGGCGGCGATGATTTGCTCTTCGCGTTTAGGTTCTAATAACCCAGACAGTTCAGCGGCTTGGCGGGTTAACTCAGACGCTTTTGTCGCCGTATCGGCCACGCGGTTGTCGCATTCTGTCGAGCCTTCTGTCGCGGCGGCCAAAGTATCAATCGCGCTGACCCAGCGTTTTAACCAGAGAAGGGCTTTATATTCATTAATTTCGCCTGCAAGCCGCTTATAACGGGAGGCTTGACGTGATTGGCGACGCAAGGACAAAAGCTGGCCTTCGATCTGCTGAATAATATCGTCGAGGCGGTTCAGATTATTCTCCGCCGCACGCAATCGCAATTCGGCCTCATGGCGGCGTGTGTGAAGACCCGAAATGCCTGCTGCTTCTTCGAGGATGCGGCGGCGATTGGCGGGCTTAGCGGCAATCAATTCAGAAATCTGGCCCTGACGGACAAGCGCGGGAGAGTTGGCTCCGGTGGACGCATCAGCAAACAGAAGCTGCACATCTTTGGCTCGAACGGTTTTACCATTGATTTTATATTTGGAACCGCTGCCTTTTGTAATGACCCGCATGACTTCCAGCGTGTCATCATCATTGAAGGCAGGGGGCGCGATGCGGGCCGAATTATCAATCGTCAGCGTGACATGCGCTTGGTTGCGTCCGGGGCGTGTTTTCGTCCCGTTGAATATAACGTCATCCATTCCAGCTGCGCGCATGGCTTTGGCGGAATTTGCCCCCATGACCCAACGAATGGCTTCCAATAGATTGGATTTACCGCAGCCATTTGGCCCCACAATGCCGGTTAATCCCGACTCAATGTGGAAATCAGTGGGTTCGACAAAGGATTTAAACCCTGCCAGCCGAATCTGATTAAAGACCAAAGACATAAGAAATTACTCGGACTTTTCTTCTGTCGCGTCTGCCTTGGGGGCTTCTTCGCCAAGAAGCGGAAGGAAGACTTCTTCCATGCTTTCCAAAGTGAAAAACTGTTTCCCGCTTGGCGACTTCTTTGTGTATTCGCCATTGACGATGAAGCTCGGCGTTCCTGAAATACCGATATCGACTCCGCTTTGAATATAATCATCATATTCTTTTTGAATATCTTCATTCACGAGACAGGCTTCAAAATCCGCGTCGCTGAGCCCCGAGTTTTTCGCGATATTTAAATAGGCCTCACGGGCTTTGCCTTGTTGGGCCATCGCCATAATTTGCGACTGACGCTCAAATTGATATTTGATATTCGTCATGAATTTGTCATCACCCGTACAGAGCGCAATCATGTGTCCGGCGTCCGCAAGCTGACGAGGGTTCGTTGGGAAAGGGCGGAACACATAACGGACTTTACCCGTATCAATATATTTCTTCTTTAGATCGGGATAAACGGTCGTCGCCCAGTTGGCGCACGCTGGACATATGACGGACGCATATTCGACCAAGACGATAGGCGCTGTTGTGGAACCGACACCGCGGTCATTGGGTAGAGTGTACTGAGACGTGTCACCGGTCTTGGTCACAGACTTCTCACCATCAGCCCCTCCGCTACAAGCTATGAGCGCCGCAGCGGCGACCCCGCCGACAAGGCTTGTCACAAGGTGACGGCGAAAAGAGTCAAATGTAAACGAATCGATCATAGGGTAAGTCTCGCAATTTTAGAGGTTATAGCAATAAGCCCACCGCCATAGTTCCACCTATGGTCGATGAAAATGGAAGGAAACTGTGGAAGACCTTAGGAAAACAAGGGGTTTGTCACGAATCCGTGCCGAAATTCGTTCCGAAGGCGTGATATCCACAGAATCAGTATTTTAGGGTTTTTGAAAGGGGCTTTCCTTTTCAAATTTGGGTTTAAGTTGAGGGGGTGGCTTAGTGAGCATGCCCCGCGTGAGGGTCATAAGGCTCTAAATCATCAGGCAGCGCGCTGACCCCGTCTTTGATCATACCGCTAAAGAGCTTGGTCAAGGTCTTGGCGTCCTGCTTCCCTTTATAGGGCTCACCATTGACGTAAAAGGCGGGCACACCGGAAATATTAGCGCCTGTGCCTCGCTCACTTGCAAGTCGTAGCCGATCCATCATTTCTGGCTTGTCTAAGCAGGCTTTAATCGCGTCAACATCTTTCAAACCCGCGAGTTCGCCCACTTTTGTATAAGCGTCTTGAAGTCCGCCCGCGCGGGCCTGCTCATACATCTCTTTTTGTTTATCCATTTGATATTCGATGACTTTGAAATAATCTTCAGCTGGAGCACATTCAGCGATTAGAAAACCGACAACAGACATTTGTTCCGGCGGTGTGGGAATTGGGCGCAGAATAAAACGGAGCTTATCTGTTTCTACCAAATCTTTTTTAATCGCGTCCCATTCATCTTGAAACCATCGGCCGCAATGCCCGCAGGTCACAGACGCATACATAATCATGGTAATAGGCGCAATGTCCGCGCCAAGCACGTGGTCATCAGGTGCCTCTGTCATAGCGAATTCGACCTTTGGCGTGGCTGTCTCCGCTGGTGTTTCAACCTTGGGCGCATCCTCTTTTGGAATCGGTGTTTGCTGTGCAAAGGCGCTTTGGTTGAGCCCAAAGGTGATTATCAGAGTGAGTAGAGAGAGGCTCAGGAGTTTGGAAAGATACATTCTTGGGATCTCGGAAATTGGAATTAATGGTCAGGTTTGCGCGTTAGGACGCCGCGCCCCAGTTTTTCAAGCGCGGCTTTTAACGCATCGCTTTCGACAGTTTCAAGGCCGTCGCGTAAGGCTTTGGTTTGGGTTGGGCGAAGGCCGGAATGGGTTCGCATTTTTGCCCCGTCTGTGCGCATCTTTGTCTGCACGATTTTGATCGCTTTGACATGGTAGGGGCCTAGATGGGTATTGAGGCGATCAATAATGGGGCCGCTGGCCGCCATAATTAATGCCGCTGCAGAACCGGGCGCAGAGATAACGAGCGTCCGTCCATGCCGTCCGTAAACGAACCGCACAGGCGTCGAGATTTTGCTCCACCGATTGCCGACAATTTCGGGCCAGATGCGGCCCAAAGCCAAAGCAGAGGAACCGCCGCCATATTTCTTGGACAAAGGCCGAAGGACTTTTGATACAGCGAAACCAGCGGAGGGCGCCGTGCGATATTGTGGACGCGCCCGTTGGTGTGCCAACCAATGCGTAATTTTTTGCTTATCATCACGGGACAAGGTCATTCGGGCTTTTCTCCTATTGCAATGCAACAGTAAAGCGGACACATCAGCGAAATGATTAAATCTTGTTCAAGATTTACAAACGCCCAACTCGGCGAAATGCGTAGCGCCCTTCTGAATTGGTATGACGCGCAGGGCCGAACATTGCCGTGGCGAGTTAGGCCCGAAGACCGCGCGGCGGGGATGGTTGCCGACCCGTATGCCGTATGGCTGTCCGAAATTATGCTGCAACAAACCACCGTGCCGCATGGTACGCCTTATTGGCATAAGTTTTTGGAAGAATTTCCGACTGTTACGGATTTGGCCAATGCGCCGCGCGAAACGGTTTTGGGCCTTTGGGCAGGGCTCGGATATTATGCTCGTGCGCGGAACCTGCATAAATGCGCGCAAATTATTCAGGATGAGCATAATGGGGTGTTTCCGAAGACGGAGAAAGAGTTGCTCAAACTGCCGGGTATTGGGGCCTATACGGCTGCCACGATTGCAGCGATTTGCTTTGATGAGGCGACCAATATTGTCGACGGCAATGTCGAGCGGGTCATTAGCCGTATTTTTGCGGTGGAAACCCCTTTGCCTAAAGGGCGTAAAGACTTGCGTGCGCGGGCAGGGGAACTAGCATCGCCGGAACGTCCCGGTGATTATGGACAGGCCTTGATGGACCTGGGGGCGACGGTCTGTACGCCGCGTTCCCCGTCTTGCGCAGATTGCGTTTGGGAGGATTATTGCGCGGCTCGAAGCGCGGGAACGCAAGCCGATTATCCCAAAAAAACCCCGAAGAAGAAACAGCCAGTGCGGTATGGGGCTGTTTTCGTGGCGCATCTCCAAGGTCAAGTTTTACTGGAAACGCGCCCCGATGCAGGACTTCTGGGCGGAATGTTGGGGTTGCCGGGCACGGTATGGGAAGAGAGCGCTGTAACTGAGCCGCTGGACTCAGCCCCCATGAAAGCTAAATGGAGACAGATTGACGGTTTCGTCAAACATGTTTTCACGCATTTTGAACTCCGCTTGGATGTTTATGTGGCGGATATAGTGGAAGGCGAATTGACAAAAGGCCATAACGGTCTGTGGGCCGAAGAGACCATTTTAAAAACCCTCCCTACGGTGTTCAAAAAAGCTGTAGAACACGCGGCCCTTTAACAAAGACGCATAAAAAAAGCCCCGCAAAAGCGAGGCTTAATGCGTTTCTGTTTAGACCAGATTAGTTCGTAGTCACTTCGTCCGATTCCATAGAAGCGCGAGTTGCGGCTTCGACTTCTTCGCGAGATGGAGCCACTTTTTTCTGCTCTAAGAAGATACGGCAATAACCACCAGAAGGCTGAAGCAGTTCATTGGCGAATGCACCGTTACCTGAACACTTCAAAACACCGAGATTTTTTCCGTCGTAAAATTTAGATTGTGATGCCGCGTCACGGATACCGATGAGGCAGACCTTGCCTGCGGCCAAATCCATCACGTCGCCGCCTTCAGTGGCGCAAGACGCCTCGGAAGTAACAATACCGGCCTCAGAAGGGGAATTCATAAGCTCCGCATCAATTTCGGCTTGTGACATTTGCGCAAAAGCTGACGTGGCAGTCGCTGCGGCAAATGATAATCCCAAAATGGCAGCGCCAAAGCGTAATTTAGTCATGGTTTGCTCCTTAACAATTCTTTACAGGTCTGTATCAGACCTTTTTAGTCCAAAAAAGGCCCGTTCTGTGAAAAACACAGCTTCTTGCGCAGATATGCAGGAAGCGGGCCAATCACGAGCCATATTATGTCGATATACCAACCGGATATGAGTTTTGAACGCCGATTTGGCGGTCACATATGCGGCGTCGATGAGGCAGGGCGAGGGCCCTTAGCCGGCCCCGTGGTCGCTGCTGCCGTCATTCTAAACCCCGAATCTCTCCCGAGCGGTCTCAATGACAGTAAGGCCTTGTCGCAGAGCCGACGTGAACTCTTGCTGAACATTTTAACCTCTCAGAAAGATATTTTTATCGGCATCGGTATTTCTGAACCCGAAGAGATTGACCGCCTAAATATATTGCACGCCAGCATGACGGCGATGCGGCGGGCTGTCTTTGCCTTGCCTGTAAAGGCCGATACGGCCTTGATCGATGGTAACCGTATCCCGCCCGATATGCCTTGCAAGGCCGAGGCAATAATAAAGGGCGATGCGCGCAGCCTCTCAATCGCGGCGGCGTCCATCGCCGCCAAGGTCACGCGGGACAAATTGATGCAAGAGGCCGATGCGCGTTTCCCGGGCTACGGCTTGGCGGGGCATAAGGGCTATCCCACCAAAGCGCACCGCGAAGCCGTTATGGAAAAGGGCCCATGTCCGATACACAGGCGGAGTTTTAAGCCTGTGCGCATTAGTTTGGGTAGGGGAGGGGCATGAGTGTGTTCTATCGTGATAAATGCCGTTTTATCTCATGTGCGAGTTCCTGTCTTGGAGCGAGTTTAGGGCGTTTTAACTTTCAAGACTCTGAAAAGTTTACAGAGCTTTCTTTGCGAAAGAATTAGCGGCTTCAATAATAGCTCTGCTTATTTCAGGCTCCGCCGCAGAATGCCCCGCTCGATCAATGATTTGAAGATTGGCTTCCGGCCAGTGCTTATGGATATCCCATGCCGTCATCATCGGGGTTACAAGATCATGGCGCCCTTGAATCATAACTGTAGGAATATGACGAATGAGATCAATGCCATCCAGAAGTTGGTCATCAGACTCCATGAAGCACCCCTGCTGCAAATAATGGCAGGATATACGCCCCATGGCGAGCGCGAAGCTGTCAGTCAAATTGTCAATATATTCCGGATTAGGCACCAGTGTCATGATCATAAACTCCCATGAACACCACGCGCGGCACGCTTCGACTCTTATTGTCTCATCATCATCAATCACACGGCGATAATAGGCCGCTAGCATGTCCTCTCGCTCTTCTTCCGGAATAAGAGACTCAAACCTTTCCCAATAATCCGGATAAACCGCCCATGGCCCCTTTTGCATGGCCCAATTCATTTCCTTTTTCCGGCCAAGGAACAAGCCTCGCAATATCAATTCAGTCACGCGTTCAGGATGTTTCTGCGCGTAAGCTAAAGCTAGCGTACTACCCCATGACCCGCCGCAGACTTGCCAGTTTTCAATGCCGCAATGTTCTCTGATTTTCTCCATGTCATCTACAAGGTGCCAGGTCGTGTTCTCTTCGAGTGACGCATGCGGCGTTGATTGTCCGCATCCACGTTGGTCGAAATGAATGATATGATAGACCTCTGGGTCAAAGAACTGCCGCGTCGCGGGGCTATTCCCTGCACCGGGTCCGCCATGCAGATAGACAACTGGTTTGCCGGTAAGATTGCCAGCTTGTTCGACGTAAATCGTGTGGGTGTCCGAGACCTTCAGAAAATCGGTTCGTTTAGGCTCAATTGGTGGAAATAATTCTGTCATGGTGAGGCTCCTTTTTGCTGCTATCGTCCATCATAAGGTGGGCTAGCTCTGTCGCGTCCATTCCATCCACCGCCTGCCATGAGGAAAGCAGCTCCCCCTTGAGATATTTGTCTGCGGTTGAGTGCCCCCGCCATTGTCTCTTTAAACGGCATCATTGGTGACTCGCATCATTTTAAAGGCCGCAAAAAGAAGGGCTGAGCCCGCAACGACATTAATCGTTTTAATCATGCGTGGCTTTACGCCGTCATTGATAATCCGCTGTGCTAAATAGGCGTATCCTGTGTAGACACTGTAATCGATCACCACGGTAACAGCGCCCATTATTAAAATTTGGGGAAGTATAGGATTGGCTGGATTTATAAACTGAGGCAGAATGGCCGCGAAATACATCAAGGCTTTTGGGTTCGCAAACTCGACAATAAACCCCTGCAAGAATAGCTTCCTCCGCGGCATTGAATCTCCGCGTTTTATTTGCAATCCGCCCGTCGTGCCAATAATCGCGCCTATGCCGAGATATATCAGGTAAATTACGCCAACCCATTTTATGAGGTTAAAAACCTGATGGGACGCAATAATCAAGGCGGCAATTCCGGTTGCTGATAATGCGAAATACACCGCATTTGCGAGAGCAATACCCGTAATACCGTTTAAGGCTTTCCGAAGCCCATTGCCCGCACCTTGGGACACGACGCAAATCGCTGCAGGTCCCGGAGAGCAAACAACGGCAAGCGTTGCCCCTAGAAACAACCAAAACACTGCTATGTCCATCTTATCAACCTTGTGCCGAATAATATATTGCTATAATTATCTTATGATTTATATTATTAGCCTTAAAGGAGGTTTTCTCTAATGAGCGAAAATGCGAACAATATTCCGCAAAAGCCGAAGCCGATCCGGCCCTTGGATGATTTTGACAGAAAAATATTAGGGGCTTTGACGAAGGATGCGCGTCTTAGCTACGCTGAAATTGGCAAGCAGGTCGCTTTATCGGCCCCTGCCGTGCATGAAAGAGTCAAACGATTGATTGCCTCGGGCACTATAAAGTACATGGCCGCACAGTTAGATGGCCCTCGGCTTGGAAAGCCTTTCTTGGCTTTCGTACAAATTATTTCCGAAGTCTGGAATAGGGGTGAGCAAATGATGCGCCTAAAGGACATGCCTGAAGTAGAAGAAATGCACTCCACTGCGGGTGATGCCTGTTTTTTACTAAAAGTTCGGACCGAAGACGCGGCCGCAATGGAGAGTTTTTTAGAAAACGTATATTCTATTCCGGGCGTCAAAGGCACAAAAACGAATGTGGTCCTCTCCACATTTCTTGAAAGACCCGTTCAAGCAGAGATCACTCAAAACTGGTGAGTGACATTTATTTGGCGTTATTGCACGCCATATCAATGTCCGTTTTTGGGTAAGCAGGTTTTAGTCTGATGTCTTACTTTTGGGCGAATTTGGGGTGCTTGTTTAAGCTCAACAGTTCATGGATGGTAGTGGAGTAACGATAGAAAAACACCAATGCTTGTTACACTGCTCAGCCGGCGCCTATCGACCCCTAAAATGAGTAAAGTCTCGCTTAGCTTAAACCGAGATCTGGAACATTTTATATTATGACGGAAAGAGGATAATCGACCTATGGATGAAAATGAAAAGCAATTTCGAAACGCTTATGAAAGCAAAATCGTGCGGGCTTATCAGGCTTCAGGCAATGCCATGGGATGGAGGTTTTTGAGCAGCCCTGCCCAAACTTTGATGGGAGCGAGAGTTGCATTCATTGGTCTAAATCCGGGCGGGTCTGAACATGATGATAACCATGGAGAGTTTTCAATGGCCCCAGGTAAGAGCGCCTATCGCGACGAAAGTTGGGCTGGCTGTAATCCGGGGGAGAATAAATTACAGAAGCAAGTTTTGGCGCTCTTTGATCGGCTAAATGAAAAGCCGGAGGACGTTCTCTCAGGTAACTTAGTCCCGTTCCGATCCCCGAATTGGGCCAGCCTAAAAGGCTCGCAGAAAGCTTTAGAGTTTGGCGAAGAATTATGGCGCGAAGTTTTACGTAAAGCGCGACCTTCTTTTGTTGTTACAATGGGGGGAGAGGCAAGAGATAGTGTGTGCCGTTTGCTGCAAATTCGGAATGTAAAGAAGACAATGGTCGGTTGGGGAAACATCAGCGCATCAAAGGGCAAGTTCAGCGGTGGAACTTTCGTGGGGTTGCCCCACCTCTCTCGGTTTGGCATTCTAAACAGGCCAGAAAGCTCGCCTTACCTCGATGAGCTTTTCGGGAGTAATTGAGCTTCAACCGTAAGATTATCAAGTTAACTTCCATAGTGTTCGCTGTAATCGCAAACATTACCAGCGGCTGTTTTGGAGCAGCGATTTTAGGGTTCTCAATTTTGACAGTGATAGGTCCTAAATGGATATTTAATGAAACCATGCACTCGTGGGTAAGCGGCGTAGCAATTAGGGTTTGAAAATGGATCTATATCTTGACGACGAACTAAGAAAACTCCTTCTCCTTATACAAGCTGAGAACAAATCTGAAGCCGAGTGGGCCGAAATTGAGTCTAGCGATATGTTTCAATCGCAGTCTTATTGCGGTGGTTTTGACGCTATCGAAATGGAGTTTTGTTTTAGTTACTATTCAAAGACAAATCAGTACTGGTTCCAGTTTAGTTTAGATGACGTGGATGATTTGTTAAGCTCGCCAAACTCAAAACTATCAGTGCGGATGGCTCAAGAATAAATAAACAAAATGTCAGTTTTTGTCACCATATCGACGATATTACCAATGTCCTATTTTGGGCGACTTTAGTGCACTGGGAATATTGCAGCTTATTATAACATCAATTCCAATTGGGCCTCAGCTCACTTGCTTCAACCTTGTACCGACCCATGTGTTTCATGAAAACACTGATTAGTTCTTTTCTTAGAATAATATCACTGGGTTCGAAACCTTCAGCCTTCATAAGCCATGTTACGAACTGGTCAGCGGAGACCAAACCTTGAACCGGAATAAATTGGCTTACGTGCAATGCTTCACCATTAACAACTCCTCCACACCATCCTCGATTAACACAAAAGTCGTGCATCATACCATCGAACTTATTTGGTTTCCCCAAGCGCTCTTCCTCTTTGTATTTAAGTTTCCGTCCCTAAGTGAGCATTATAGAATAGTATGATATGTCTGTTAATGTTTAACTCCGAGTTCTAATGAGTGGCTTTTTCTGGGAGCTTTAAGCCGTTCACGCATCCATCCTTGGTCAAATCACAAATGGTGAGAGTGCGTGACGAGTGTATAATTTATACTTTTAGTCCTCACCCTCTGGCATATGCTTCTCCATTGACTCGCTCATGGTTTCGGCGACGTCGGTCATGGTTTCTAACATGCCGCCAATGCCGTCTTTATCGGCGAAGCTGCGGAGTAGGGTTTCTATGGCAAGGTTAAAGTCGGGGAGTTCATCGCCTTTGGTTTCAAACGCGCCGGAATCCTTCATGGATTCTGAGAAAGACTTCGCGGTTGTCTCGAGTTGCGTGCGAAGGTTTTCGTCTTTCAAAACATCAGTCAGATCACCCATTATGCCGTTAATATTCGGCATTTTGTCGATAATATCTTCGATATCGGCTTCGCTCGGCATTTTAAACTCGGCTTTTTTGGACGGTTTCGTTTGCGTTTCGACTGTTTCATGAGGGTGCGCGGTGGCCGCGGAAGAGGCCGAGAGCATGAGTGCTGAGACGCCCAAAGTTGATAAAATAATCCGAAACATAGACAGCCTTTCTGTATAAGTTAGGCACTGCCTACCACAAGCAAGATGAACGCAGACCGAATAGGGTTAATGAGAGGTTACGCACGAATAACTGACAAGGCCTTTGCGATGCGGGCATCAATTGGGCCGGATAAGAGGATATAGTTTATTCCTTGCGCTTTGAGTGTCTTTTTATACCAACCCTGCTGTTTTTCCCGAAACGCTTCATCCTGCCGCGTCCCGTCTTGCACAAAATCGAAATCATCATCGCAGAGAAAAACATAGTCATAAGACGTATGGGATAGCTCTTCCAAAAGTGGGTCAACTTTTCCGAACAAGGCCTCACTATAGAAGAGCGTCGTCAGAGGAGAGGTGTCACAAAAGAGATATGTATCAGCGTATGCCGTTTTTATCGCTTCATGTTCTAGTTGGGTTTTCGCAATTTTGAGCACGTCTTCATAGGCTAACGCGCCGCCCTTTGCCTCCCACAGTGTCCGTCCATATTCGGGGACGTAGTGAGTTTTGGCTCTATCCGCCAAAGCCGCGCAGAGTGTGGATTTTCCCGTCGACTCTCCGCCCAAAATGAGAACGCGCTTTACAAAATCTTTGTAAATGAGCGGGTGAAGATAGGCGCGGTGTTTAAACGGGTTTTCGCGAATGGCGGTGCCTGAAATCGGGACTGTGTCGCGCGCTTTGTCAACGCAGATATGCTCGACTCTATGCGGCTTTCCGAGTTTTTGGGTGGCATAGTCCTGAATAATCGCAGCAAAACCGTCGCCGTAATCTTCACTCGTGAATATGGCGTCAGGTGTTTGCTTTAAGATATCAAAACACACCCAAGAACAAAATAAACGGTGTTCTATTTCAGGCGCGTCATCGGCCGGCAATGCCGTCCATTTCTCAGACCCTTGAGCGCTCACCCAAAGAGTATCAATCACTTGATGTGTCGCCTGTGGATAAAGGGCGCGCAGCCAGTTTTGACGCTGGCTAAAGGTACAATTCTCAAAAACCTCGCTTGTATAACTCAGGATAATCAAATTCTCACACACGGTTAGAGCCGTCTCAATCAGGTGTTCATGCCCTTTATGCAGCGGGCAAAACTTACCAACGATAAGGCCCGTTTTATACATCTACGTCGACGCGATAAGGGATTGCGCGCGATACTCCGCGCGCCATTTGAAAAAGGCATACACGGCATGCACCCAATAGGCGGCATAGAGGACGGCAGTGATTTCCAAACCGCGACTGTAAAAGAGCGGCACGGCGATGGTGTTGACCAAGAGCCAAAAGACCCAATTTTCCAATTTCCGGTTCATCAGCAGGATTTGCGCAATCACGCTGAGCACTAACATCAGCGAGTCCCATGACGGGGCATAGGCGTCGGTAAAATTACCCAGTAGCCACGCATAGCCCGCACCGACGGCGAGGGCGATTATGACGGCAATCGCTAAAGTGGGCATATGAGTGCGGGTGATAGGGAGATCTTCATTCGCCGCTGAGGATTCATCTGCGCTAATCGCGCGTCCTTTGGACCACTGATACCACCCGATTAGGCTCGTGATTATGAAAAACCCCTGCAAAGTCACATCGGCATAAAGCTGTGATTTGAAAAACAGCGCGCCGAACAGGGCGCAGCCAATAATACCGAGCCACCATGTATGAATGCTATTGCGTCCGGCGAAAAAAATAGCGAGCGCCACGAGCACGTTTGCGGAAATTTCCAAAGCCAACATATCGCTTACTTCCCTTTAATAAGAGAACGCTTGCTAACAGATGAGCGGCAAACCGCAATAAGGGGTAAGCGAGCCTAGCTTTTTGGCGTGACCGTCGTGACGCTTTGCAGGCTAACGGGCTGCCTCACCAGAACGGGCCGCATGCGAAGCGAGTCTCGCTTGGCTTTGCCCTCGCGCATATAGCGAATGCTGGTTTGCTCTCCGGGCGGAACAAGGCCCACAGCATAGCGGAGGTCAGAGCTATCCCTAATCGCGCGCCCGGCAAAATGGGTGATAACGTCATTGACTTTCAGCCCAATAGTTTCCGCCGTGCCGCCTGCTATGACATCGGCTATCAACGCGCCCTCCAATGAGGTCACTTGCAAGGCTTCGCTTCGATCATGGGGGACGGCTGTAATCATCACGCCCAAACTGCCGCGGTCCACCGTGCCTTGTAATTCAAGCTGTTCGGCAACGTGGCGGACAATATAAAGCGGCACGGCAAAGCCTATCCCGCTATTGCTGCCTGTGCGCGTGACAATGGCGCTGTTAATTCCAATCAACTCCCCGCCTGAATTGACCAGAGCGCCGCCTGAATTGCCGGGGTTGATAGAGGCGTCCGTTTGAATGAAGTCGGTATAGCTCGTGCGGCTATCGCCTTCGCGGCCAATTGCAGAGACGATGCCCGAAGTCACGGTAGAGGACAGGCCAAACGGATTGCCCACGGCAATCACATAATCCCCCACTTGCAAATCATCTTTTTTGGCAAAGGGAAGGGCGGAGAGATCTTTTGCGACAATTTTCAGTAATGCCAAATCCGTATCGGGGTCTTGGCCCAAAACCTCGCCCTCATATTCACGGCGGTCGCCCAAAATAACCGTGATGTTTTGCGCATCGGCAATGACGTGATCATTGGTAATCACCAACCCTTTTTCCGCATCAATAATGACGCCCGATCCTATGCCGCCATAAGAGGTGATACCGTCAGAGGAGAGGCTGTCTATGGTATTGATGGATACGACCCCTGCCGTCACTTTTTCGAGGAGCGGTGCCATCGTCACCACTTTGCGGTCTTTATCATAATGAAGGAGGCCAGAATTTAAGAGGGAGCTTTTCGCGCAAGCGGGCGTCGCAATGAAAAGTGCGGCGGCCATAAAGACGGGGATGGTCAATAGGGGGAGGGCGGAGGTGAAACGCAATCGGGTCTCCTTATTTCTGCGACAATTTAGCTTAAGTTATATCATCACATAATAATGGTTCGCGATTTTTGGCAAGCCAAGACTGGCTCTATGACGGAGATTTAATGTGGTGGGACATTAATTTGCCTCAATTCCATGACCCCGCTTTTTGCGTTTTCGGCAAATCTAAAATGATTTCTGCGTCTGCCTGCCGATTAGGATGCGCTTTCTAATTTTATTACCTAACTACAAATCAAGACAACAAAACCTCACTTTCGAGGCCAATAAGAGGATTAAAATCATGGCGACTAAAAAAGCCCCAACGAAGAAAACTGCAAAAAAAGCCGTCAAAAAGACCGCTAAAAAAGTTGAAGCCACTGTTGAAACACGCACGCAAAAAGCGACAGCAATGCTTCGCAAGGGTGTCTTGGCCTATGTCGGTCTTCACGGCGCTGCGTTTGATCGCGCTAAATTCCGCGCTGAGCAAGTTCGCGAAGCCGCTAACAAAGCTCGCACACAAGGCGAAGAGTTTTTCGGTACGCTTGTCGTAAAAGGCGAAGAAATCGAAGCCAAAGCCGGTGAGCTGGCTAAAGACGCACAAAAGACGGCGACTGAAACTTTCGAAGACACATCAGAAAAAGTAAGATCTTTTGTTCCGTCAAACATCTTGCCTTTGAGCGCCAATGACCGCGTATCTGAGTTGCAAGCCGAAGTCACAGCCTTGAATAAGAAAATCGCTGCATTGTCCAAAAAGTCAAAAGCACCGCGCAAGACTGTTAAAATGGCAACAGAAAAAACTGTCACTGAAAAAGCTGTCAAAGTCGAAACAAAGACTGAAGACAAAAAGGTCGCTTAAGCTCTCTCTCTTTTATTGAGCGACTAAAACGAAACGGTGTGTCCTCCTCCCCTTGGACGCACCGTTTTTTTGTGGGCGGGAATGAAGGAGGCTGTTTGTTACAGGCTTGGTGGGATTTACTTTTTGGGATAATGAACTGTGGTTTGAGCGGCTTAGAATGCTTTAAATAAGACACTCGTGTAACTACTTCATGTTTCCCTTGAGCAAACAGCTTATAAATTTGTTTTATCTGCATATCTAAGAAAAAAATCCTCAAATTTTCTTTGGTCACGATTAGTACACCCGGATCCTAGACCCGTTTGGCTTGATTGAATTTTTAAAGTCTGGCCAGTCTCATGATTAGGAAAAATAACGCCAATTGCGGCAACCGATCCAGAATCAGTTGTAATATTAAGGTTACCGTCTGGCGTAGTGTCGCCAACTCCGCAAAACTCTATTGCTGAAAACAGGGCTATAGCCTCACCATCAATCATACGATCAACCATTATAGTATCAACTGGAGTGTCCCAAGTATTGGAGTAATAAAAACAATTGTCACAGACCACTGTAAGTCTGGCTGAATTATCGTACTCCAACACAAACTGATGTTGGTTTTCACCAGAGCATGAAACTAGGCCGAGAATTCCTACCGCAATCAAAGTAAGGGTGCTTTTTTTTATCATGACCAAGACTCTACAATAACTGTGACTTTATCATGACCAAGACTCTACAATAACTGTGACTTTATTATGACTGGTTTATCTCATATTCGTCTCACATTCCCAAAAAGGTAAAATTACACGAACGGACGTTTTTGGGCGTTGGTTGTTGCTTAGCTAAAATCCGCAATGGGGATATTTTTACTTTTACGAACGGCTTAAAAACGCCCCAAATTGGATATAAGAAATAAAATCAATACGGTTGGCGCTAAAAATTATATAACTTCAAAACCCCTGTAAGCAGGTGGCTGTATAATTTTCCAATAAGTCCAAACCCAATAAAATTAGAATGGCATTCCAATCGTCCTCCACCGCAATGAATGCTCCATTGTCAGCGCAGTGTGCTCGCGCTATGATTGACACAGTAATTATATCGAGGATGCGTTATGGCACAGAAACCCCAAAAAATTGGCAAGCAGGCCGCGCAGACGACGACGGCTGTCAATAGTATTGTCGGGTTTCGGCGATCGGAAATCTTTAAGTCATTGGGCATGATGGCGGGGTATGCGGCGAAGCAGCCTAAACCGCTCGCCAAACACATCAAAAACTATGCTGGAGAGCTGCTTGAGATTGCTAAGGGCACATCTGAATTAGCGCCGCATCCAAAGGACCGCCGCTTCCAAGATACGACTTGGGCGACAAACGGGCTTTATAAGCGCGGTATGCAGAGCTGGCTGGCCATGAAACGCGAATTAGAAGGCTGGATTGATGACAGCCGTATGCATCCGGCCGATCAAACGCGTGCGCGGTTTATCACCGGTATGCTCACGGATGCGTTGGCGCCGACCAATTCCCTTTTGGGCAATCCGACAGCGATGAAACGCTTATTCGAGACAGGCGGGGCGTCGCTTTTTAAGGGGCTGCAAAACGCTTATGATGACCTGCGCAATAATGGCGGCATGCCGAGCCAAGTGGACGGGCGTCCCTTTAAAGTCGGTGAAAACCTCGCCAATTCCAAAGGCGCAGTGGTCTTCAAAACTGAAATGATTGAAGTCATCCAGTATCAGCCCAAAACAGAGCAGGTCTATAAAATCCCGCTTATGATTATCCCGCCGCAAATCAATAAATTTTACGCGACCGATTTGGCGCCTAATAAATCTATGGTGCGCTTCCTAACGGGCCAAGGCTATCAGGTGTTTGCTATTTCTTGGCGTAACCCGAGCCGTCAACACGCCCATTGGGGCCTCGAAGAATATGTTACGGCGCTGATTGAGGCCTCTGATGCCGTGCGCAAAATTACGCGCAGTCCGCGCCTCAATGTGACCGGGGCCTGTTCTGGCGGCATCACTATGGCGCTCTTCCTGAGCGAGCTGGCTGCGCGCGGCGATAATCGCGTCAATGCTTTCACGGTCATGGTGAGCGTGCTGGATGGTAAGAAATCTGACTCCGAAGTCGGTTTGTTCGTCACGGATGCCGCCATTGAAGGCGCGCGCCGCCATTCCCGTAAAAAGGGTATCTTAACGGGCGAGGAGTTAGGCCGCAGCTTTGCTTGGATGCGCCCGAATGATTTAGTTTGGAACTATGTCGTCAACAATTATCTGCTCGGCCAGGACCCGCCGCCTTTTGATGTGCTTTATTGGAACAATGATGGCACGAACCTGCCAGCGCAGCTCCATTCAGATTATCTGGATATCTTCCAAGACCGTCGGTTCCGGCCTGACAAAAATGTCGAGTTTATGGGGCATGATATTGACCTCGGCAGTGTCACGCAGGATTGTTTTATGGTCGCGGGTGTCACTGACCACATCACGCCGTGGAAAGCCTGTTACCGCAATGTTCGCCTCTTTGGCGGTGAGGTAGATTTTATCCTCTCAAATTCTGGTCACTTGCAATCCTTGCTCAACCCTCCTGGAAACCCGAAGGCCCTCTATTATACCAATGCTGACCATCCAGCGCGTGCTGACCGTTGGTTGGAAGGCGCGGAGTCCGTGGCCGAGAGTTGGTGGCTGCGTTGGAATAAATGGCTTGGCATTCGCTCGGGCGAAATGAAAGCGGCGCCAAAAAGCCTCGGCAACAAAGCCTTTCCGCCGCTTAGCCAAGCGCCGGGTGAGTACGTCTTTACCTAACCGTGTTTAACCTCTGCTAAAAATCCATTTAAAGTGGATTTTTAGTGGGTAGGTTTCTTTACAGCGACCTGTTTGCGGGTCAAACCCTCCCCAAACAGTTTCCGTTAAGGAACACAATATTAAGATTACGCCGCGACACTCGGCAAAATAATAATAATGAAGACGGCAGTTTGGGGTGGTGGAACCGCATAATTGTTGGGAAAGACTTTAATGCCGAATACATCCGGACCACAAAGCGTTGGCACTGATTACCACCCGAACCTGCCGCGTATCTTTTTCTCCCAAGTGGGCAATCAGAAACTGCGTACCGCCATTTGGAAAGGCACGAATAAGGGGCGCGGTAAACGCACGCCTCTATTGTTCTTTAACGGCATTGGCGCGAACCTTGAAATTGCCCAAGCCTTTGCCGATACCTTTACAGGGCGCGATATCATCACCTTTGATATGCCAGGCGTTGGCGGATCGCCTGATCCGTCTTTCCCTTATCGTCCATGGTGGGTCGCCCGCGCGGCCAAGCAAATCCTTCTGGAAAATCGGTATACTAAAGTCGACGTTTTGGGCGTGAGCTGGGGCGGTGGTCCGGCGCAGCAATTTGCGTGGCAATATTCTAAAATGGTGCGCCATTTGGTGCTTTGTGCAACGACAACAGGCGTGACGATGATACCGGGCAACCCCAAAGCGTTGTCCAAAATGGCGTCACCTAAGCGCTATATGGATAAGGACTTTTTGAAGCAAAACTTTGAAACGCTTTACGGCGATACGGGCGATGACAGTGTCAGGGACTTCTCCATTAATATGGTGCCGCCTTCTGTGAAGGGCTATATTTATCAACTGACTGCCATGGTTGGCTGGTCGTCTTTACCTTTCATCCGCCGTATCAAGGCGAAGACTTTGGTCATTATGGGCGATAAGGATCACATCGTGCCTGTCGGAAACGGACATATCTTGAAATATGCGCTTCGCGATGCGCGGTTGAAAATCATCAAAGATGCGGGGCATCTTTTCCTTCTGACCCGCCGTGATGAATCCGTTGAGCTTATTCGTGAGTTTTTTGGCGAGCCCGAAGTGCCGATGCCGCATATCGATCCGGTGCTCTTGCCCTCTGTTGCTGCATCCTTTAACCATAAAGGCGAAGAAAGCCCGATTAAACAGTCGGGCCCGGTCGGCAAGAACAGCATGATTGCAAAAGGGTCTCTATCCATAAATTAGGGCGTCCATAAATTAGGGGGTCCATAAATTAGGGTGTCAATAAATTATAGGGCGATAGGCTCGATTAAAATCGATACATCAGGAGAGTGCTATGGCAGATGACGACAATAAAGGCGGTAAAGACACAGCCCGCCGTATCTGGCTCGCTGGTATTGGCGCTTATGGCCGTGCGCTGACCGAAGCAAAAGGCGCGGTGGGTGACCTGACGGGGAAGTCTTCCGAAGTTTTTGACGATCTTGTCCAAAAAGGCGAAATGCTGGAAAAAGTCGTTGAATATAAGGGCAAAGAAATGCTCGATAAATCGGGCATCAAAGATTTTGATATCAATGACCGTATCAAAGCGATGCGTGAACGTCTGTCAGGCGGAAAAGGGGATAGGGTCTCTGATTTGGAAGCCGAGGTCGAAGCGCTGAAAGCAAAATTGGACGCTTTAGAGAAAGCTAAAAACGCGCCCAAAAAGACTGCTGCGAAAAAGAAAACGGCGCCCAAAAAAGCCACAACGCAGCGTACAACGACTAAAAAGACAGCTCCTAAAAAAGCGCCGCCAAAGCCAAAAGCATAAGCGCCGCCATGCCAGAGCGGAGCGCGACGAAAACTAAAATTCTCACCACCTCTCTGGCTTTGTTCAATAATGAGGGCGAGAGTAATGTTTCCTCCGTCGATATCGCCTCTGTCATGGGGATCAGCCCCGGCAATCTCTATTATCACTACAAAGGTAAGGATGAAGTCATCATCGCGCTATTCGATGATTTCGAAGAAGAGATTCGTCAGGTCTTAAGCGCGCCCATCACAGCTCCGCTCAATATGGCTGATAATTGGGTCTACCTTTATATTATCTTTGAAGAGATTTTCGACTTTCGGTTTTTCTATCGGAATCAAGCGGAACTTGTCGGCCGCATTCCGGAGCTACGACAGAAATTTGCGAATATTCTCGCCCTGAAAGAGCGGACAGCACAATCGCTCTTATCTAAATTACACGACGATGGTCATCTGGTGTTTGACGAAGGCGAAAAGCACGCGCTCGCAGGCCGCATTGCTCAGCATTTTACCTTTTGGCTCCAATATCACGATCTACGCTTTGGCACTGCGCCGCCCAAATCCTTGATAGACCAAGGCGTGTTTATGACGCTTGTTCAGATCACGCCTTATTGGAAAAACGGCAAAGGCTATACGGCCCTCTTACAGGAATTTGCCGAGGATAAGGTCTAAGGATTAAAGCCGCCCCAAGTGGAGCTGGGTTTTACTCCGGTACAATTCCCAATCGATTGAACAATACTCTATCGTCAGTTTCGCTGGGGTTGTCGGTGGTGAGTAATGTATCGCCGACGAAGATAGAATTCGCCCCCGCCAGAAAACAAAGCGCTTGTGCCTCGTCTGTCATAGTTTCGCGCCCGGCAGAGAGGCGAACATAACTTTCAGGCATCATAATGCGAGTGACGGCGATGATGCGCGCAAAGTCGACGGGGTGAACGGCTTGGCTATTCCCTAAGGGCGTGCCCGGAACAGGGACCAGCGCGTTAATCGGTACGGATTCAGGCGCAGGGTTCAAATTGGCAAGCGCCATGAGCAGACCTACATGATCTTCTGCCGTTTCGCCCATGCCCACTATGCCGCCGCAACAGACTTTCATCCCGCTCTCGCGCACGAGGTTGAGCGTGTGCAAGCGGTCCTCGAATGTGCGGGTGGAAATCACGCGGGCATAATCCTCGGGGGCCGTATCAATATTATGATTGTAATAATCCAGACCTGAATCAGAGAGGCGCTTAGCCTGACTTTCACTCAACATGCCCAATGTCATACAGGTTTCCAGACCCATGCCTTTGACGCGGCTAACCATGTCGCAGAGCGCGTCCATATCACGCTCTTTGGGCTCACGCCATGCCGCGCCCATACAAAACCGAGTCGCGCCGCCATCAGCCGCCTTTTGCGCGGAGTCCAATACGCGGTTCATACCAATCAGTTTTTCGGCTTTGAGGCCTGTATCGAAATGAGCGGATTGATTGCAATAGCCGCAATCCTCAGCGCACCCGCCTGTCTTTATAGATAAAAGCTGCGACATTTGTACGGCGTTGGCGGCGTGATGCTCGCGATGAATGGTCTGAGCCTTCATGATGACATCCATGAAGGGCAGCGCAAAAAGTGCATCTACGGCCTCTCGCGTCCATTTTTGAGTGGACGGGTGAGGGCGGTAATTATCAGGGCGTGACGGCGGTGTCGCAGGGCCTTTATTATGCTGTCTATTATCAATCAATAAAGCCATAGGAAAACTCACTCGGGAACATCGGAAATTCGGCTGTAGGGTTAGCAATATTGCGCTAAATTTCTACATAAAATTTGATAATGTTTGGGGTGGTTTGGTGGGTAAGAGGCTAATCTCACTATACCTCATTACCCAACTTGATTGGGTAATCCATGCGATGATGTAGCTTCGCGTGGTAAAATAAAGTTTGTCTTTATAGGGGCGGCTTTACCCAAAAGAGTTCACCGCTTTACGGGCGGTGATGACGGGTTAGTAAATTGGTTCCCGTTTATTTTTCTTGATGTGTTTGAAGTAAAACGATTTTCACAAATCATATCCGCGCATCCTCATCCTGTGCCATATTCCTTAATGTTGTTTCTGACAAAGCCCCTGAGTATTTGGAGTTTTGGATTTAACAATTTTGGTCGATGCGGAGTTTGCGTCTTTCGTAAAGTCTATCTCGATCAAACTAAAATTGTTCTTCTGAGCACAGGACAGGTGAGACGTCATTCACTGGCTTGGAAGACAGCGGGGTTGAGCATCACTTGTGACTGGGTGATTGTGCCGGGCCTTTTG
>CAZMEN010000031.1:0-30681 GCA_964565335.1 uncultured Algimonas sp.
TTGAAGAAAAGGCAGGGCAGCTTTACGGCATGGGCCAGATTGCAGGTTTCTGTCACCTTTACATTGGACAAGAGGCTGTAGTCACGGGCTGTCGCGCCGCGATGATTGATGGCGATCAAATGATTACGGGATACCGCGATCACGCCCACATGCTCGCTTGTGGTATGGAAAGCCGCGGCATTATGGCTGAATTGACGGGTCGTTCGGGTGGACTGTCTCGCGGTAAGGGCGGCTCCATGCATATGTTCTCGACTGAGAAGCACTTCTATGGCGGTCATGGTATTGTTGGCGCGCAAGTGCCGCTCGGTGCGGGGCTTGGTTTTGCTAATAAATATCTCGGTAACGGCTCAGTCAGCCTTGCTTTCTTTGGCGATGGCGCGTCGAATCAAGGGCAAGTTTACGAGACTTTCAATATGGCGAAACTTTGGGACTTACCCGTCGTATTCGTGATTGAAAACAACCAATATGCGATGGGCACATCGGTTGAGCGGTCTTCTGCGGAAACCGAACTCTACAAACGCGGGAGCAGCTTCGAGATTGAAGGCATCCAAGTTGATGGCATGAACGTCCTCGAAGTCCGAGATGCTGCCGCTAAGGCTATCAAACACGCTCGGGACGGCAAGGGTCCGATGATTTTGGAAATGAAAACATACCGCTATCGCGGCCATTCCATGTCTGATCCGGCGAAATACCGCTCCCGCGACGAAGTAACTAAGACACGGTCGGAGCGAGACCCCATTGATTGGGCAAGGGCACGTTTGCTCGAAAATAAATGGGCTGATGAAGGCGCATTAAAGGCCATTGATAAAGAAATCAAAGAAATCGTCCAGGACGCGGCTGATTTCTCTCTCGAAAGCCCAGAGCCTGATCCGTCAGAGCTTTGGACGGATGTGTTGCTGGACGCTTAATCGCCTTGCACCTCGTTCAACTGAATATCGCGGATGCGCAATATGACACGCAAGCCCCTGAAATGGCGGGCTTTACGGGCCGTATTGATGCCATAAACGCTCTAGCCGACAGAGCAGAAGGCTTTGTCTGGCGTATGAAAGATGATGGCCCCGGGGACGGGGCTTTGGCCTTACGCCATGAAGGCTTTGGTCCTGACACACTCGTGAATATGAGTGTCTGGACGGATATTAAGAGCCTCTATGAATTTGTTTATAAAACCGCGCACACCAAAGTGATGCGAGAGGAACGCGAAAATTTTCACCGCTTGCCGACAGAGCATATGGTTTTGTGGTGGGCCGATGAAGGCCACGTCCCGACATTGGATGAAGCCTACGAAAAACTGAGTCTGCTTAGAAAGAAAGGCGCGTCGCCTGAGGCATTTTCTTTCGCATTACCTTTCAGTGAGCAGGGTGATCCGATTACGCCGCAATTTTCGAAAAAGGATTGTGCATAATGGCTGTAGAACTCAAATATCTCCTATCCGCTGTCGGTCTCTATCTCGTTATGATTTTGATGCAGGGATTGGGCGGCGTATTATCTAAAAAAGCCTCCATGAAAGAGTTGCTTGGACCTCGCGATGACATGCCCACGACGGGTCTATCGCCGTTCCATGCCCGAACGAAGCGCGCACAAGCCAATATGACCGAAGGCATGATGATGTTCATCCCTCTGGTTTTTGCGGCGCTATATTTAAAAGACTTAACAACACTCACCGCCACAGGCGCGGCGATGTTTTTCTATGGGCGGTTGGCATTTGCGCCGCTTTATTATTTCGGCGTTCCCGTAGTGCGGACGCTCGCTTGGGCCGTGTCAATTATCGGCCTTATCCTAATTTTTGTGGAGTTACTGACCTAATGGCGATTGATATTAAAATGCCCGCGCTCTCTCCGACGATGGAAGAGGGTACTTTGTCCAAATGGCTCGTCAAAGAAGGCGATACGGTCACCTCTGGTGATATTCTGGCCGAGATTGAAACGGATAAAGCGACGATGGAGGTCGAGTCGATTGATGAAGGCACTGTCGGTAAAATTATCGTCACGGCCGGAACAGACGGTGTAAAAGTAGGGGAGGTTATCCTCCAGCTTTTAGAGGACGGCGAAAGCGCAGCAGATTTAAAAGCCCCATCAGCAGGCGGCGCGCCGACAGTGGCCGAAGCCCCCGCCGCAGCGACTACGCCTGAGCCGCAATCAGCAGCGCCGAAAAAAGCGCCGGTTATGTCACAGGACCCCGACATCCCAACGAATATTAAAATGGTCGAAACAACCGTGCGCGATGCACTACGCGACGCTATGGCAGAAGAAATGCGTCGTGATGAGACAGTCTTTGTTATGGGCGAGGAAGTCGCTGAATATCAAGGCGCGTACAAAGTCACGCGGGATCTATTGCAAGAATTTGGCGCGCGCCGTGTGGTGGATACGCCGATTACGGAATATGGTTTTGCAGGGATTGGCTGCGGCGCTGCGATGGGCGGTTTGAAGCCGATTGTTGAATTCATGACGTTTAACTTCGCCATGCAGGCGATTGACCACATCATCAACTCGGCGGCGAAAACACTTTATATGTCAGGCGGTCAAATGCGTTGTCCGATTGTGTTCCGCGGCCCGAACGGCGCGGCGTCTCGCGTGGGTGCGCAGCACAGCCATGATTACTCAAGCTGGTACGCTAATGTGCCGGGTTTGAAAGTCATTGCGCCTTACGACGCAGCAGATGCGAAAGGCTTGATGAAAGCCGCTATACGTGACCCGAACCCGATTGTCTTCCTTGAGCATGAACTCATGTATGGCGAGAGCTTCGACGTGCCGGATATGGATGATTTCCTTATCCCGATTGGCAAGGCGAAAGTCCGTGTTGAAGGCACAGATGTGACACTTGTCTCTCACTCCCGCATGGTTGGGCGTTGCCTCGAAGCGGCTGAAATCCTCGCAAAAGAGGGTATCAGCGCCGAAGTGATTGATTTACGGACGCTTCGCCCGCTTGATACGGATACAGTGGTTGAATCCGTCAAGAAAACGAACCGGATTGTCTGCGCCGAGGAAGGTTGGGGGCAAAGCGGTATTGGCGCGGAAATCGCCTCTGTCGTCATGGACGAAGCCTTTGACTATCTCGACGCCCCGCCCGCCCGTGTGTTCCAAGCTGATGTGCCGCTGCCCTATGCGGCGAATTTGGAAGCGCTTAGCTTGCCGGGAACCGAGGATGTGTTGAAGGCGGCGAAGAAGGTTTGTTATAAGTGAGTTTGTTCCGAAATGGATATGACCTTTCGAGCGTAGATTCCTCATACCCCCCTTTAAAGTTATTTGCGTTAAGAAACCGCAAGTGATTGAGTACAAAGATAATTAGAAATGAGTGCCATCATTTTACCATGTCAAAACAAAGGAGACACGACATGAAAACATTATTAACCACCGCTTTACTGGCGACCTCAATCGGTCTGACCGGCTGTATCAGCGTAATTGACTCCGGCAATAATGACGGAGCCTATTCTAGCTTTGACGGCGTGAGTTCCGTTGATAAGCGCAAGATTGAAGCGGCTGTCTATGATTATTTCGACGGGCAGGGCATGGCGGATTATACTCGCTTAGACCGTGCGTTTGATGACGGCGCCGCAATGTTCGGTGTTCGAGAAAATGATCAAGGGGATGAGTATCTGCGGGTTTGGCCGGATATGAATCAGGTTCTTAAAAATTGGGGTAGCAACGCGAATCCCCACGGTGAACGCGATAGCGAAATCCTCGATATGGAAGTGACAGACGGCCGTATCGCAACAGTACATTTCCGGTCTGCTGACCGATTTTATGACGTTCTAACACTTGTTAAAATTGACAATGAGTGGACAATTGCGTCGAAAGTTTTCGTCAGCCAATAATTACTTAGCAAAGGTCTTCTGACATGCCGATAGAAATTCTCATGCCTGCCCTGTCCCCCACGATGGAAGAGGGAACATTATCGACTTGGTTGATGAAAGAGGGCGACACGGTGTCGTCAGGCGACCTACTGGCCGAAATCGAAACTGACAAAGCCACGATGGAAATCGAAGCTGTTGAAGAAGGCGTTCTTGCTAAAATCCTCGTTCAAAGCGGGACGGAGGGCGTGAAAGTCAATGCTCCTATCGCAATCCTGCTCGAAGACGATGAAGATGCGAGTGTGTTAGACGGTTACACTGTAGGCGGAGCTTCGGCTGCGCCCGCACCCGCACCCGCACCGAAAGCGGAGCCCGAAGCGCCCAAGGCTGAGGCGCCACAAGCTGCGCCTCAAACTGGATCGGCGGCGTCCTCGGCTGACCGAATTAAAGCGTCACCTCTGGCCAAACGTCTCGCTAAGGACGCTGGCATTGATTTGGCGTCGGTCAAAGGCTCCGGCCCCAATGGCCGTATCGTTAAAGCCGATATTGACGGATATAGCGCGCCGAAGGCGGCTGCGAAATCGCAAGCAACATCTGCTGCGCCAATAAGCGAATCCACCGAAGTCGGCGCTGTGCGGAGCGGCGGCGCGGATTACCTGACCAAGCTCGGAATTGAACCGGGTACATATGACCTGGAGCCGCTAGACGGTATGCGCAAGGTTATCGCCAAGCGCTTATCTGCGTCGAATAATAACGTCCCCGATTTCCCTCTCACCATTGATTGCGAAATCGATGAATTGCTGAAAATGCGTAAAGAGCTAAACAGCCAAGCGCCAGAAGGCGTCAAAGTCAGCGTAAATGACATGCTGATTAAGGCGTCCGCCTTGGCGCTGAAACATTGCCCCAAAACCAATGCGAGCTTTACGCCGGACGGCATCGCCTATCACAAACATGCGGATGTGGCTGTGGCCGTCGCTATTGATGGCGGGTTAATCACGCCAATTGTGCGCGAGGCCTGTAATAAAGGCTTATCGAGCATTTCCGTGGAAATGAAAGATTTGGCCGGACGCGCCCGCGATAAGAAACTAAAGCCTCAGGAATATCAGGGCGGCACGTTTTCTATCTCTAATCTCGGTATGATGGGCATTAGAGAGTTTGGTTCTATCATCAATGAACCGCACGGTATGATCTTGTCAGTTGGCGCTGGCAGCCCGCGCCCTGTCGTCAAAGAAGGCGCTTTGGCCATCGCTACAGTTATGACTGTGACGTTGACATGCGACCATCGCGTGGTCGATGGCGCTCTGGGCGCTGAATGGCTTCAACACTTTAAGCGCTATGTCGAACAGCCTATTACGATGATGCTTTAAGGCGGCTATCCCCCCAATATTAAAGGAATAGCGTCAACTGCTATTCCTATTCCCGTGACAGGGGAGCGCTATTGCCCAAACCGAAGTCTATCGGTAGCCTAGCCTCTGAATATCGAGTGGGGCAGCAGCTATGTTCTGGAAATCTTTAATCACCGGCACGGTTCTGGCTTTGATGGCTGCTAGTGTCGTTTATTTCGGTACGGGCGGCGAAATTGCCCAAGCCGACATTCAGCGCGCCGTGAAGACAACCAAAACGGCAACAAAAACTGTCACAACATCCGTTAAAGATACGATTGACGATCTTACAAACCGGAATTCTGATAAGGATGTTGTGAAGGAAGCGGCGCTGAAAACTGACACTGCAACAGATAGTCTTGGTTTCGAAAATGCTGTTATTACAAATATGGAAGCCCCGGATGACGAGGCCTTAAACAAAACGGATGATAGTCAACAGAGACGTTGGCTGTCTCATTACCTCAACGCTTTGAAAACTGAAAAAGAACAGGGGCCGGTTAAAAAAACAGAAGCCATGGTTTGGCAGGAAAAAATAAAAAAGAACAATGTTGTCCCTTCATTATCAACACCGGCTGAAACGGAATTCGAGGATGTCTATAAGACAATCCTGAAACAAACCGAAGTATTGGACATCATTGAATTGCGCGACCGCGCTTATCTAAGCTTGATTGACTACATCGTACGGAATGATGGGTATGATAAAGCGCCGGCTGTAATTAATAAAATTAGTCAGCCTGAATTGCGCGACACCGCCCGTAGCAATGTGGCCGTAGGGTATGCACGCAAGGGCGACCGGCGAAAGGCCTTTTCCATTCTGGATGAGGTTGAAACGGCGGCTCTCGAAGATGTTCTTCGGTTGCAGGTGATTGAGGCTATGACCACGCCTGAAGAGACCAAATCGTCGGCGCAATAAAGCGGCAGTTTTTGTTTGCGGCCTCTCCAAAAGTGGTCGCAATAAGCTATTCGCATTTAACTTATCTGCTACACCGAAATAGGTGTTCTAAAGCGAACATTTTTCTGCCATAACCTTCCCCAGACATTTCCATTTCAAGAGCAATGTAAAAAGGCAGGTTTATGGCGGATTCAGCGTTTGATGTTATTGTCATCGGCTCAGGCCCAGGTGGTTATGTGACCGCGATTCGGGCCTCTCAATTAGGGTTTAAGACTGCAATCGTTGAAAAAGAGGATTTGGGCGGCGTATGCCTGAATTGGGGTTGTATTCCCACTAAGGCTTTGCTGCGCTCTGCGGAAGTCTTTCATAATATGCAACATGCCTCGAATTACGGCCTGTCAGCTGAGCCAAGCTATGATCTCGCCAAGATTGTTCAACGCTCGCGTAAAATTGCTGGGCAGCTCTCCGGCGGTATCAAGCATTTGATGAAGAAAAATAAGGTGACAGTCATCGCCGGATTCGCCTCTCTTAAAGCCGGTAAAGAGGCTCCGACCGTCGTTATCGATGGCAAAGACTATTCAGCTAAACACGTTATTTTGGCATCTGGTGCCCGGGCACGGACAATTCCGCAAGCGGGGTTAGAACCTGACGGGAAGTATATCTGGACCGCGCGTGAAGCGATGGTACCTGACACAATTCCAAAGAAATTATTGGTCATAGGCTCCGGCGCGATTGGGATGGAATTTGCCAGTTTCTTTGATGCCTTTGGTTCCGATGTCACTGTCGTTGAAATGATGGATCGTATCTTGCCTGCCGAAGACGCCGAGATTTCCGGCATGGCGCGCAAGGCGTTTGAGAAACGCGGCGTCACAATCAAAACCGAAACACAAGCCGGTGTGAAATTGGGCGCTAATGGCGTGACTGCTACGCTCACCAAGAATGGCAAGGAGGAAAAGGCAGAATTTGATCGTGTCATTCTTGCCATCGGCATTGTCGGTAACACCGAAGATATGGGGCTGGAAGCGTTAGGCGTTAAAATTGATCGGACCCACATTTCCGTAGATGAGTATTCCTTTACGGGCGTGAAGGGGCTCTACGCGATTGGCGATGTGACCACGCCGCCTTGGCTCGCGCATAAAGCCTCGCATGAGGGTATTATCTGTATTGAGAAGATCGCCGGACAAAACCCGCACCCGCTTAATGCGAATGCCATTCCGGGCTGTACGTATTGTCATCCACAAATTGCCTCAGTCGGCCATACGGAGGCGCAAGCCAAAGAGGCGGGGTATGAGATTAAAGTGGGGCGTTTCCCTTATGTGGGCAATGGTAAAGCCATCGCGCTGGGTGAACCAGAAGGGCTCATCAAAACTGTATTCGACGCCAAAACAGGTGAGTTGCTCGGCGCCCATATGATCGGCGCTGAAGTCACTGAACTTATTCAGGGTTACACAATCGCACAGAAATTAGAAACGACCGAGCACGAATTAATGGAAACCGTCTTCCCGCATCCGACACTGTCAGAAATGATGCACGAAGCCGTGCTTGATGCGTATGATCGCACCATTCATTTCTAAAAGCTTTTTCTAATCTAATAGGACGGGTTTGGCGGCAAATTTTGGTTTGCTTTTGCCGAGGCGTAGCCGTTTCGCGAATCCCGCTTTTACCTTGAGAGCGGGTTTTTCGACCCAATGCCAAGAGAGAGTGGCTAATGCCCATGTAACAGGTCCGCCGACTAGCAGTAATTCCCACATATTCATGCTCGGGAACCACTGGAAGGTTAGCTGCAATACACACCAGTGATAGATATAAACGCCGTAAGAGATATCTGAAAGGGATTGAAGAGGGGCTAACTTCGTAGATTTTGCGTAGGCAAACAACATTACGGTATAGGCCAAGAGGATGTTAGTGCCGATTTCGAGAAACTCGCTCTGCGCCGTTAAAACGGTAAAGATCACCACAACAGCCAGTCCGCCTAAGCTGAATCTCAATCTGTCTTTATAAGCAAAGATTGTTGCGCCCAGCCCATAGGCAATGCCGAAGCGCATAGCGTTTTGCACTGTGCCGGGAAGGGCATCGAAAATGCCCAGTTCCTTTGTAATTAACCAAGCAATCGACGGCACAATAAATTGCGCTAATATCATCCATTTCTTACGCATCAATCCAAGCGCAAACGCTATGCCCGTTGCGATATAGGCCAGTAATTCATAACGCAGCGTCCAGAGCGGGGCGGAGCCGAATTGTTCTTCATTGGCGGAGAAAACACCAGGCAAGAGAACATCCGTATTAACGAAACTCAGCACAAGGAAAGGCTGCTTCCACACCTCAGAATGGGTAAGATAATCCCATAAGGGCCCCATTGTCGCCAATGGGCCGATGATAAACATCAAGAAAAGGACGTGGACAAGAAGCGCGGGGTAAATACGTAAGACCCGTGCAGAGCTAAAGTCTGATAAGTTCCGTCGGTAAGCAATACTCTTAGTAACCAAAAAGCCCGAAGCGATAAAAAATGCATTTACCGCGAGATAACTAAACCCGTAATGGAAAAATAAATGAGGCTCTGCATTAATGTCGCGATAAGCGATAACTGCTGCGTGTCCGACAACGACCAAACAGGCAAGCAAAAGCCGAATAGGCGTGAAAAAGTTATCATGCCCGTCCCGAATAAGGACAGGTGAGAACAGACCGCGGGTAAACCACGCGCCGCTTTTCTGCGATATTTCTGTTCGATTGCTCATATTAAGGCCTAATTCTAACGTCTCGGAGTTAATATTTGCAAAAACTGTTCCATTTCTTGCGTCTGAGGAGAACTGGCTCAAATTTTTCGCGCTGTCCTAGCATTTCAGGGCAGAAGCCTTGCAGTTCAATCCTGAAATTAGGCTTGCCCCTTAGGCTCAAAACCCCCATTTAGCGGATATGGCTACCTTGATTGACTCCGCAAAAAACATTCGTCCTAAACAGACGCTTAGGCACCCTGAGAAGGCAAAGAACCCAGAGACAGAAGTCTTGCGCAAACCCTCATGGATTCGCGTTAAAGCGCCAACTTCGAAAGGCTATGCTGAGACCCGTAAAATCGTCAAAGACAAAGGCCTAGTCACGGTTTGTGAAGAGGCGGGATGCCCGAACATAGGCGAGTGTTGGGAGAAGTCTCACGCGACCTTTATGATTTTGGGCGAAATTTGCACGCGGGCGTGTGCCTTCTGTAATGTCGCAACAGGCTTGCCGCAGAATGTGGACGCCTATGAACCTAAGAAAATTGCCGAAGCCGTCAAGGAGATGGGCCTTCAGCATGTTGTCATCACTTCGGTTGATCGTGATGACCTTGCCGATGGTGGAGCCCAGCATTTCGTAGACGTGATCGAGGCTATTCGCGCTAAAGCCCCCAAAACAACGATTGAAATTTTGACGCCTGATTTCCTCCGTAAAACGGGCGCGACTGAAACGGTGATTGATGCGCGTCCTGACGTCTTCAATCATAACCTTGAAACCGTACCGCGCCTCTATCTCTCAATCCGTCCGGGCGCGCGCTACTACCATTCACTGCGGCTTTTGGAGAAGGTTAAAGAACGTGATCCGTCTCAATTTACCAAATCAGGTTTGATGGTCGGATTAGGCGAGACCAAAGAAGAGGTCATGCAAGTTATGGACGATATGCGTAGCGCGGGTATCGACTTCCTCACGATTGGGCAATATTTGCAGCCCACGCGTAAACACGCGGCGGTCAAACGGTTTGTGACGCCGGAAGAGTTTAAAGCCTATGAGACGATTGCTAAGGCCAAAGGTTTCCTCTTGGTCTCTGCCAGCCCGCTGACACGCTCTAGCTATCACGCGGATAGCGACTTTGCGAAATTACAGGCGGCGCGGAAGGCCCGGCACGCTTAATGCCGTCTACTGCCTTTACGAAACATATCCGACATGCGCCGGATGATTTGCTCAAACTCGTTTCGGATGTGGAGGAATATCCACTTTTTATTGATTTGATTTCGAACCTGCGCGTGACCAAGCAAATCAGTGATACGGATTTTGAGGCCGAAGCGATTGTTGCCTATAAAGCCATTCGCCAGACCTTTAAGTCGCTCATTCAAATCGACAAGGAAAATAGACGCATTCGTGTGACCAAAGCTGAGCGAGGCGGGGCGGTCAAAAAACTCGAAAACCGATGGACGTTTCATGAAATGTCCGATGGGACAACTCTGGTTGATTTTTATGTAGATGTGACCTTAGCGGCGTTTCCTTTGAATATTCTTATTCGTGATAAATTTGCGAAGGCAAGTAAGGACATAATGAGCATGTTCGAGAAACGGGCGGGCGAAGTTTGCGCCCCTGTCAATGCGGGTGGGGATTTAGACTTGGCAATGGAAAAGTCACGCCTTGGATTAGCTTAGCGAATTTCAAGGCATTTTGTCTTTTGAAATACCGCATTGCTTTTTATTGGGCGCAACACCGCCCCGTAAGGTAGTGCTCCAGCAATCTCCGTAAATGGAGCAATAACAAGCCTCAATATTAACTGTATCATCCCATTGTTGAACGAGTTTCTGAGTGTTGGGTTGCCAAGGTACTTGAAATAAAGTGACTTTTTCGCCTTTGGCAAGGACGCTTCCGCTCGGGTCCGTCGCTTTGTAAACTTCATAGCTGAAAGCGTCTTCTTCCCCCAGAGTTTCGATGATAAGAGCATCTAAATCGCGTGGACGATTGTCTTTGTTCAAAAGAGAGAAATCCCCAACAATGGCCGGGCCCACGCCTTTGTTTTCAACATAGAACGAAAAGCCACTGTCCTGATAACTTCCGGAAATTTCGAGATAGGGCCAAGCTGATGTTTTTTGCTGTGTTCGCGCTGTTTGGACTTCGACCAATGAGACAAGAATGGCGGCAATTGACAGCGCCACAGCAAATATTGCGGCCATTCGGTCAAAATCCATTCTGACCGGGTTTGACGGTTTCACGGATTTCTTTTTTACGTGTTCTTCTTTGGTCATTTTGTTCCTGCGCTATTCAGAATGTTCTTTAAAGCCTTTAGAACTTCGAAGCACGTTGCGTCCCGCACCTTATTGCGGCCGATATCGCCAAAATTATGCTTTATGGCTATGGGCGCTTCGCCTTTAACGGCCAAGCCTATCCAGACCGTGCCGACGGGCTTCTCCTCTGTTCCGCCGCCGGGGCCCGCAATGCCTGTGACAGAGACCGCAATATCGACGTCCAGCGAGCCTAAAGCGCCACTCGCCATTTGTTGCGCCACGGCCTCGCTGACCGCGCCATATGTTTTGAGGTCGTGTTCAAAAACGCCGAGATGATTGACTTTCACCTCATTATCATAAGCAATAATCCCGCCTTTAAACGGTGTCGAAGAGCCGGGAATGGACGTGATTGCAGCCCCAATCAGCCCGCCTGTGCAGCTTTCTGCCGTGGCAATACGCTTATTTGCTGTGGTCGCAAGTTTTATAACGTCTGCCGAGAGCTCGAATATGTACTTTAAGGTCGGGTGGGGCATAGAGCTAACCTTTCAAAACGAGCGTGGCCGTCGCTTGAGCCGCCAAACCCTCGCCCCGTCCGGTAAATCCCAATTTTTCAGTTGTTGTTGCCTTTAGACTAACACGGTTAAGGGGCAGGGCGCAGAGCTCTGCAATGCGGTTGCGCATCGCCTCCCGATGGGGTTTGACCTTAGGTTTCTCGCAAATCAGGGTTACGTCAACATGCTGCAAAATACCGCCGCGCTCGCGCATCGCGTCTAGCGCAAAAAGGAGAAACTTATCAGAAGACGCGCCTTTCCATTTTGGATCAGAGGGCGGAAAATGATCGCCGATATCGCCAAATGCGAGAGCCCCTAAAATAGCATCCGTCAACGCATGTAGCCCGGCATCGGCGTCAGAATGCCCTTTGAGCGAATAGCCGCATTCAATCGGAACGCCGCAAAGCCATAATGTACCGCCTGCTTCAAATTGATGAACATCAAAACCTGAACCGGTGGCGATATAAGTCTCGGATTGCATCATAGCTTCGGCTTTAGCAAAGTCTTCGGGGTAGGTCAGTTTGAAATTTCTTTCATCGCCTTGCGTGAAAGCGATAGATAATCCTGCTTGATGGGCCACAGCAATGTCGTCTGCAAAACTCTCATTCTCATCCATATGTGAAAAGGCCTTAGAAATAGCGTCATACTGAAAAGCTTGAGGCGTCTGCACGCGGACGAGTGTGTCACGGTCGACGGCGGTCCCGTCCAAAGACTTACAAGCATCGACAATTTTTAGGGATGGGGCGGCGGCTTGGTGGGTTTTCAGCGCCCCGTTTAAGGCATTCAGTAGGGGTGCGTCCACAAAGGGGCGCGCGGCATCATGGATGAAAACATAGGCGATTTGGTCGTTTTTCAGGGCCTGCAATCCATTGCGCACAGAACTTGTGCGGCTTGCGCCGCCTGTCACTGTCTTGGCGTCGAATGCCATGTCTATTAATAGAGGCGCGATAAATGGGTCGTTTTCAGCCGTTACGACGCAGAAAACATCGAATTCATAGGCTTTTTTCAAATTTTCCAATGTGTGTTGAAGAAGCGGGTGCCCAGAAATATCTTGATATTGCTTGGGTAAATCCCCGCCTGCACGTTCTCCTTTACCTGCGGCGACTAAAATTAGGGCGGAACGGGGCATAAGGCCTCAAAACGTGTGGTGAAATATTGTGCGTTTCAAAAGAAACGCTTATGCGTCTCTTCATGGCAAATCCTATCCATATCGGCAAGGTCGAACTCCGCTCGCGTGTACTTGTGGCCCCAATGTCAGGTGTAACGGATTTGCCGTTCCGTAAAGTTTTAGCTAAATTTCAACCCGGTTTGGTCGTGTCTGAAATGGTAGCAGGGGATCGTTTGGCTAATGGCGAGGCGGACAGCTTGGCCCGCGCCGCGGGGTCTGCTGATATCCACCCTTTGGCTATTCAACTGGTTGGTCATGATCCTGATTGGATGGGCGTCGGGGCGAAGCTCTGCGAAGAGGCAGGCGCGCACATCATTGATATTAATATGGGGTGCCCCGCTCGTAAAGTTGTCGGAGGGCAATCCGGCTCGGCTCTCATGCGCAATTTGGATCACGCTATGGCTATGATTGAAACGACGATTGCCTCCACAAACCTGCCCGTGACTCTAAAAATGCGATTGGGATGGGATGATGATAGTCTCAACGCTGCTGAACTGGCGCAGCGCGCCGAAGCGGCAGGTATTCATATGGTTGTCGTGCATGGACGCACGCGCTGCCAGTTTTACGAAGGCGAAGCCGATTGGGGCGCAGTAAAGGCAGTGAAAGACGCTGTGACTATTCCCGTCATCGTCAATGGCGACATTGATAGTGCAGAAACAGCAAGGCGGGCTTTAGAACGCTCTGGCGCGGATGGCGTGATGATTGGACGCGCCTTAACGGGACGGCCTTGGCTTTTGACCGAAATCATATCGGCAGTTGACGGTGTGACCTTGCCAATGCCGACTTTTGAGCAAAAAGCCGACATCGCGACAGAACATTATCGTGATATTTTGAATTTTTACGGCGAACGTAAAGGTCTGCGGGTGGCCCGCAAACACGTGGCTGGTTATCTGGAACATGCTCCGGCGAAGTTAGAGGAGGCGGCAAGGCGCGAGGCTCTCTCGACGCAAGACATCGAAGTCGTTTTGCGTGTGCTTCGAAAAGCTTTTCTTTCACAAACGGAGAAAGCGGCGTGAACGACTACAATCCCGCACTTCCCCTCGGCGCATTATTTTCAGAAGACGCCCCTTTCCCCTGCTTTTTGCTTGACCCCGAAAATCACCAAATTCGGTGGTGTAATGAAATGGCGCAAAACTGGACTGGGCTTTCAAGCAAACGTTTATCAGGGCAAACCTTATGGGAGTTGCTCTCTATTGATGAAATGTCTCAGTCGTCGGTTCTGTCCGCTTATAAAAAAGGCGCCGCCGTGACGGTTCGGGATGCCGAAATTTATTTGCCGTCAAAAAAGGAGGAGGCGCTCATCTGTCATATTAGCGGCTTTCCCACTCAAGGGCATATTGGCATTGGTTTCCGTTTTGCAAAAACGCACCCCCGCACAGCAAAAGTTGGGGGGCAGGTTGTTTCGGGTATGGGGCGTTTAATAGCACATGAGTTGAAAAACCCGCTCGCAGGCATCAAAGGCGCGGCCCAATTACTTCGCGATGACGTGCCCAGTGAAGAAGGGCAGTCTCTTATCGATCTTATCTCATCCGAGATTGACCGTATTCGGCGTTTAGCCGATCGTATGGAAACCTTAGGCGACCAAGATCCGGAGACGACCAGCCGCGTGAATGTTCATGAGATATTGCGGCGTGCCCGTCAGGTTATCAATTCGGCTAATAAAGAACTAACTTTCACCGAGAGTTATGATCCGTCTTTGCCGCATGTTGCAGGGGATGCTGATACATTGATGCAAGCTTTGCTTAATTTAATCAAAAATGCCTCTGAAGCTGGGACGCAAATCACGTTGAAAACCAAATTCAGAAGCGGGGTCTCTGCAACCGCAGAAGGCGATAAGGTTGGCTTGCCGATAGAAATTCAAATCATTGATAACGGGCCAGGTATTCCGCCGGACCTCGTAGATCAGGTTTTTCAGCCTTTTATGTCCACCAAAAGTGACGGGCAAGGCTTGGGCTTGGCTTTGGTTTCTAAAGTCGCCTCTGCGCATGGGGGCGTTGTCGAAGTACATTCTCGTCCCGGATATACGAAATTTTCCCTTCTCTTGCCATCACCATCTGAGGCTTTCGAGCCGATTGCCCCATAAGAGAATAAGAAAGAAATACTATGAAATATGAAGTCTTACTCGCCGATGATGATGACAGTGTTCGCTTGGTTCTATCCAAAGCGCTCACCCGCGCCGGACACACGGTCAAGGCGACCGATAATGCACAGACCTTATTGAAATGGGCACAATCAGGTCAGGGTGATATCGTTGTGACCGATGTGATGATGGGCGGCCGGGAAGTTTTTGAAACTTTGCCGGACATTACCTCGGCTAGGCCTAAAATGCCGGTCGTCGTTATTAGTGCGAATAATACAGTGAACACGGCCCTGAAAGCAGGTCAGCACAAAGTGTTCGAATATGTTCCGAAGCCTTTTGATCTAGAAGATGTCACAAATGCAGTTAGCCGCGCAGGGCAATCAGTAAACCCACGCCGCGGTCGTCAAGCGCCGAAAACAAAAGGCTTACCTATGATCGGGCGTAGTGCGGCTATGCAGCCCGTTTACCGCGCCGTTTCGCGTTTTTCAGACAGTGATTTGCCTGTGCTCATTCAAGGCGCGGTTGGAACAGGGAAAGATCTCGTTGCGCGCTTACTTCACGACGGCGGAACGCGGCGCGATAGACCCTTTTTGCGCACAAATGATTTCGACAATACGTCGCTGACCCTCCAAAAAGTCAATGGCGGCGATATCTATGTTGATGAAATCGCCGAGTTAAGCCTGTTTCAACAGGAACGTCTCTTGGCGGTCATGACCGAGGCTGAACAAATTTCACCTTCGGTTCGCCCGCGCGTCATATCGGCTACGCGCAAAGACTTACGAAAGCTGGTCGAGCAGGGCGCCTTTCGCGATGACCTATTATTCCGGATTAACGTAGCAGAAATCCGTATTCCGCCCTTATCCGGTAGAGACCGCGATACTTATGAATTAGCGGAGAATTTTCTTTCTCATGCCACCACAGGCATGAACCGGCGCTTTGACTCCGAAGCGCTAGATGTCTTGCATCGCCATGATTGGACGGGCAATGTTCGTGAGTTGGAAAACCTCGTGCGCCGTTTGGCTGTGCTTTATTCAGATGAAACCATTACAGCGGAAATGGTATTGCAGGAGTTCTCCAAAGATATTCGTCCCGCTAGTCAAGGGGATGAAGGTCAGGTCAAGTTTAAGAAACGTCTCGAAGAAGCCTGCCGAAGCCTTTTGAATGATGATGAAGAGCACTATGAAGACTCGCTCTATCAAACCGCTTTGGCTTGGGTTGAGAAACCCCTGATAATAGAAGCGCTGCGTCTGACAGGCGGAAACCGGGCCAAAGCGGCCGAGCGGCTGGGAATTCACAGGAACACCTTACGCACACGCCTGAAAACACTTGATATTTCCTAAGTGTTGAAGGCTGTTGATTTTATGCAACAGTGATGTATTGAGGTAACAGTCATGCATTGTCGATCTGCATACGGGGTAATGAGTGAATGCATTAAAAGCATTGTCGGATTTCGATGCGCGGAGCCAAGCACGGCTGGGTGGCGCACAGCCTGACGAGGCTGATGATAGCGCTGAAGCCTCTTCCAACTACGCCTCAAAAAATGCTCCCAAGGCTGGACGAATTAACAAGTCACCCGAACCGTTTATTAAACGAGCCCCCCGCATTGCGCGTTCTGCCATTTTTGGTGTCGCCTTTGTGGCCGCTGTCGTCATTACAATTCTGGGGGCCTTGCTCTCTTTTTCTGATGTGGAAACACAAATTGACCGCTCTTTTGATTTGTTGCGTGGCAATCTTGTTCTGATTGCTGTTTTAGCCCTCTATTTGGGTTATCGCGTCTGGGGGACATTATTCTCAGTCGCAAGCCGCCGCACAGCGCCCTTCTTGCACAGGCGTTTTGTATTGATTTTTAGTCTCGCAGCTCTCTTGCCCGCTATCATTGTTGGCGGGTCATCCTTTTCTTTCATTAGTCAAAACATTGATGATATTTTCGGGAATGATGTGCGTGATAATATGAGGCAGGCGAGCGCTATTCTGGAAGACTATGTTGATCAGGAACTGGCCGATTTAGGGGAAGATGTCTCGGATTTATCATCCTCTATCAATGCGAAACCGAGGGATATTGAAAACCGCATTTCTTTGACAGCGGAGCTGCAAATTCAGGCCCGCGTGCGTGATTTGGACTCCGTTTATATTCTCAGCGATCAAGGTGATGTTTTGGCGCGGGTTGAAAGCCCCTTTGCCCCGACATTCCGTGTCCCGACTGACGATGTTTTTCAAAGTGTCGCTCAAGGCGGCATAGCTTTCAATAAACGTGATGATTTGGACTATTTGGTTGCTCTGACTCCTTTGCCAGGGTTTGCGAATGCGTATCTTTATGTTGGGCGTGGCTTACGCTCGGAAAGTCAGGTTTTGTCCAGTATTTCCGGTATCGAGGAAGCCACCTTAGCTCTTCAAAGTTTCAATAGAAAACAAGGTAAAATGCGCTCTATCTTTGTTTTGACACTGATGGAGACAGCGTTCTTGATTCTCATGGCTTCTATCTGGTTGGGTTTGTTTTTAGGCAACCGCATTATTGAACCCTTGGGTCGTCTCATTACCGCAGCGGAACGTGTGCGGGCAGGGGATATGAGCGTTCGGGTCAATGTCGGGGATGATTGGGGGGAGATTTCTGATTTGGGGGGGGCTTTTAATCGTATGACGCAACAGCTTGATTCCCAACGCGATGCGTTGGTCAAAGAGCATGATGTATCCGAGGAGCGGCGGCAATTCTCTGAAGCGGTTTTGTCGGGTGTCCGGGCGGGCGTTATCGGTTTAACCCAATCAGGACGTATCACACTGGTCAATAATTCTGCGGAACGTCTTCTGGGCGTCAATGGCATTGTCCTTTTGGGCGCGCCTATTGAAGATGTATTGTCGCCATTTGCTTCGGCTTTCAAAAAAGCGCGGGAGAGTATTAAGGCGTCCGCCGAAGATCAGGTAAATTTTGAAATTGACGGTCAACTTCGTAATTTTGATTTGCGGGTATCGGCTTATCAGGGTCCGCGTGATGATACGGGCTGGGTGATGACATTTGACGATATGACGCGTCTGGTCGCCGCTCAACGCCACTCAGCATGGCGCGAGGTCGCTCGGCGTATCGCCCATGAAATTAAAAACCCGCTGACCCCCATCCAGCTTTCTGCGGAACGGTTGCAACGCAAATATAAAAACGAAATCAAAACAGACCCGCAGACCTTTGAGAACTGTACCCAGACTATCATTCGACAAGTTGGAAGCCTTGAGCAAATGGTGAATGAGTTTTCTGCTTTTGCCCGTATGCCGGCGCCTGAGCCTGTTGAATTGAATATGCAGGATGTCTTGGACCCTGTGCTGTTTGAACAAGGTGTGGCGTTCCCTGAAATTCAGATTTCTCAAAATGCGCGCCCTGTGAAGGATATTTGGGTGTGGGCGGATCCGCGGCTAATTACTCAAGCCCTGACAAATATTGTGAAGAATGCAGGAGAAGCGGTGACTCGCACCCAAAACACCAGCACCGAAGATAAATTTCGCGGCATTATCCATGTTCAGCTTCTGGATGATAACGGAAACGCGCTCATTCGGGTGTCCGATAATGGCCCCGGTTGGCCTGTGAAAGACAAAACACGTCTTTTGGAGCCTTATGTGACAACGCGTGAGAGCGGCACAGGGCTTGGCCTCGCGATTGTGAAGCGCATCGCAGAAGATCACGGCGGAACGCTGACGCTCACGGATGAGCGTTTTTCCAAAACCGGGGCGACGGTTGAATTGCGGCTGCCGCATTGGGTGCAAAGCCGGAAAAATAAAGACATGAATCCGAACGGTACGGATGAAGAAAAGGGCGCAGAATGACCTATGATATTCTAATCGTAGAAGACGAAGCGGATATCCGCGAAATGATTGCCGGAATTTTGGAGGATGAGGGACACAATACCCGACAAGCTGGAACGAGCGAATCTGCCCTAGAATTGGTACGTAAACGCTTACCGTCTTTGGTCGTTCTCGACGTTTGGCTTAAAGGCAGCGAGATGGACGGTATCGAATTAATGGGGGCTTTGAAGTCGTCTTATCCTTCACTCCCCATCATTATAATCAGTGGCCACGGCACTGTGGAAACTGCCGTATCTGCAATCCGCAAAGGGGCTTATGATTATATTGTAAAGCCTTTTAAGTCAGAAAAATTGATTGTGACAGTTGCTAGGGCGCTGGAAAATGCGCGCCTGCGTCAGGAGAATGAAGAGTTAAAAGGAAAGGCCCAAAGCGAAACACAGCTCATTGGGTCTTCAGCATTAGTTCAGCAGTTACGAACGAAAATACAAAGGATAGCCGTGACGAATTCACGGGTTCTTATCAGCGGGCCGTCAGGAAGTGGCAAAGAATTGATCGCGCGTTTACTGCATCAAAACTCTCGTCGTTCTGGTGGGCCTTTTAAGGCCGTTAATGCGGCCTCAATGGTTCCCGAACGCGTTGAAGAAGAGTTATTCGGCGTAGAGGCCGAAGGCGGTAATGTAATTAAAAGCGGCCTTTTAGAAACAGCCCATAACGGAACGCTTTATTTGGATGAAGTTGCGGATATGCCGACGGAAACCCAAGGCAAGCTTCTCCGTTTATTGGTTGAGCAAAGATTTCATCGTTTGGGCGGAAGTGAAGACGTTCAAGTCGATGTTCGGGTCATTACCTCTAGCTCGCATGATTTGGTGAAAGATGTAAAAAGCGGCAAATTCCGTGAGGATTTATTCCACAGACTAAATGTGATGCCGCTGGAAGCGCCTGCTTTAAGCGAACGCCGCGAAGATATACCGTTATTGGTAGAGCACTTTATTCAACAACTCGCCGCGTCAACAGGACTGCCGGCGCGAGAAATTGGCCCCGACGCGATGGCGGCGTTACAGGCCCATGATTGGCCAGGCAATGTCCGTCAGCTTCGCAATAACGTTGAAAGGCTTTTGATTTTGGCAACAGGTGAGCCTAGTCAGCCGATTACCTTGGAAACCCTGCCGCCTGAGGTCTCGGTTGTCCGTCCGTCTGGCGGGGCGACTGAATCAGAGCGGATGATTTCTATGCCCCTTAGAGATGCGCGTGAACATTTCGAACGGGAATACCTTCAGGCGCAAATTGACCGTTTTGACGGCAATATTTCGCGCACAGCCAGTTTTGTGGGTATGGAACGTTCAGCCTTGCACCGTAAATTAAAGTCGCTAGGTTTGGGCGCGAGCGGGCGTGAAGACGCCTCATAGAATGACAGCCTGTGAAGTTCACGGTTAGTCGGTTCAAAAGGTAGAAAGCCATGCGGGTCATTATTTGCGGTGCAGGACGCGTGGGTTATGGTCTGGCCCAACGCTTAGCGAATGAAAACAATACGGTTACCGTTATTGATTTGTCCCCAGAACTTATTCGCCAGATTACGACAGATTTAGATGTGCGGGGCGTTGTTGGGAACGGTGCGCATCCCGATGTGCTTGACCGGGCTGGGGTCCGAAATACGGATATGATTATCGCGGTCACCTATGCCGACGAGGTGAACATGATTGCCTGCCAAGTGGCGCATTCTTTATTTGATGTCCCGACGAAAATCGCGCGAGTCCGCGCGCAAAGTTATCTCGCCAGCCAATGGAATGACCTTTATAGCCGCGAGAACATGCCGATTGACATTATCATCTCTCCAGAGATTGAAATCGGGAAAGCCATTTTGCGCCGTCTGAATACGCCGGGAGCATTTAATGTTGTACCTTTCGGAAAGGGGCAGGTTCTTTTGCTTGGCATAAAAATTACAGCGGAATGCCCCATCATTAGTACGCCCATCCGACAAATCCCTGACCTCTTTGAAGGGCTTCATGCCGCTATTGTCGGGATTAAACGGGACGGAGCGGTTTTTGCGCCAACTCCCGATGACCCCTTAAATGTCGATGATGATGCTTATTTCATCACGAAACGTGAACATGCCGCGCGGCTGTTGGAAATCATCGGGTCGCGCCAACCAAAAGCCCGACAAATCGTTCTTATCGGCGCGGGGAGTGTTGGCCGATATGTCGCGAAGGAGTTAGAGAGCGTTCCGGGCGTTCGTGTCCGAATGATTGAACAAAACAAAAAGGTTGCTGAAAGAGCGGCTGAAGAGCTTTCCCGTACCGTTATTTTGAATGGCGATGCCATGAACGCCGCAATCCAAGACGAAGCGGGCGTAAGCCATTCGGAAGTTGTTATTTCTTTGACCAATGATGATAAAATTAATCTGTTATCGGCCGTACTCGCCAAAAAATTGGGCGCGAAGCATACAATCAGTCTTATCAATGACGTCTCCATGCAAGAGATGCAGGCTGAGCTTGGAATTGATATGGTTGTTGACCCGCGATCCAGCACGATTTCGTCGATATTAAGGCATGTCCGTCGTGGTCGTATCTTGGACGTTTATTCTTTGGATCAGGGCGGCGCAGAAGTTATGGAGGGAGAAGTTTTGGAGACCTCTCCTTTATCAGGCAAAGCTCTGCGGGATGCGGAATTGCCGAGTGATATTACTATCGGCGCGGTCATTCATAAAGGCGTAGTTCAATTCCCTCACGCCGATTTGGTGATTAAGCAAGGGGATAAGGTTATTCTATTGGCTGAGCGATCCGCTATGAAATCCATTGAAGCGATGTTCAGGGTCAGCTCGGATTATTTCTAAACGCGATGGCCGTTACCCGCATCATCTATTGGCTTGGTAATGCTGCTATATTCATAGCAGCGCTTATGGCTTTTTCCGCTTTTGTGAGCGTTTTATTGCTGGATTTTCCTATGGCGGCCGTGATGGGCGGCGCAGCTCTCTTTACGTTCATTCTTGGCGCCGTTTTTACATTGATTACGTCTAAAACGCCTGCCTCTGAGACGAATAGTGAGGCGCTGTTATTTCTCTTATTGTTTTGGATTTTAGGTCCTTTTCTTGCCTCTATTCCGTTTTGGATTTCAATGCCGGGCGGTACGTTGATGCAAGGCTATTTTCATGCGGTCAGCGCTATGACGACAACAGGCGCAACGGGATATGTCACCGATACGCTCCCCCCAACGCTTATATTTTGGCAGTCTATTTTACAGTTTTTTGGCGGCATCAGCGTCGCGACATTTGCCGTCGTTATATTAGCGGCCTTAAACTTAACTGGAACGGGCATTCACCGCTCGAACCTATTCACTCTTAAAAAAGGTGAACTCTTTCCACGGTTAATCGCGATTGGGCGCGTCATTGGCGGGATTTATGTTCTTATTGCTGCGATATGTTGTGTGTTGATGGTTTTAGGCGGCGCTCCGCTTTTTGAATCGGTATGTTTATCCATGACGGCTATCTCAACCGGGGGTATGGTCCCGCGTTCCGAAGATTTATTTCTGTACATTCCTCGCTTCGCTATCGTGATACTCGCTGTGTCTTGCGCGTTTGGTGCGATGAATGTCTCTGTTGTCTGGGATGCGTTCCGCGTCAGAGATTGGCGGAACATTCGAAGAATGTTTGCAAACCTAGAACACCGCACTCTTTTTTCTGTGGGGGTGTTTATCATGTTGTTGGGATTGTTCTATGCGGGCGTACAGAACTTCTTCCCTTTATTAATAGAAACCATATTTTTTGTTAGCTCTACGGGTTTTATTTATGACCCTATTAGTTTGGAACTCGTACCGAGTGTTGTTTTGATTGCTGTTGCGCTCATTGGTGGATCGGCCTTGTCCACGGCTGGCGGATTAAAAATTATTCGCCTGATTTTATTGTTTAAGCACTTAGGGACAGACATTAGTCGTTTGACCCATCCGTCGCGTGTTTTGCCTGTAAGCTTTAAAAGCCGTAAAATCGAAGACAGAGCGTTTCTGTCTATTTGGATGTATTTTTTCGGTTATACTTTGGTTCTAGGCGGCGGCATTGTCGGTTTCGGTGTTGTCGGGTTGAATTTTGCTGATGCCACAACAGTAAGTGCAGCCGCTTTGGGCAATATCGGTCCGCTTCTACCGGCCACTATCCCTGATTCTGGACTGAGTTGGCATGAGATGAATACAGCGCAGATGGGATTGAGTGCCGTATTGATGTTATTTGGCCGTGTTGAGGTTTTGGCCGTTTTTGTCTTAATGACGCCTTCATTTTGGCGACAATAGCCGAATTGCCGCAAGCGCTGAAAAAAGGCTTGCCACCGACAGGCGGCGAGCCGTAAAGCACATCCGTGGGTTGCGTTGACGTTTTGCAGCATCAACGCCGAAAAATAATAAAAGAGGGGAATGCCCGATGTCATCTGACCGCAAACAAAATTTACAGGATACGTTTCTTAATTCTGTCCGTAAATCCAAGACGAGTTTGACAATCTTTTTGGTCAATGGCGTAAAATTGCAAGGCAATGTGACTTGGTTTGACAATTTTTGCGTACTCTTACGTCGCGACGGACAAGTACAATTGGTTTACAAACATGCCATCTCTACCATTATGCCCTCTGGGCCTGTTCAACTTTTTGATCCGGAACTTGAAGACTAATAGTTTAGCCGCTCAAATCACTTCAGAAACAGGACATTGCTATGCTTAAGCGCGATATACCGCGCGAGCGGGCTTTCGTCGTGCATCCGCGTTTTGCTGATGCACGATCTGATGATGCCGATTATGATTTGGAAGAGGCCATTGGCTTGACGGAGGCGCTTGACGCGGATTGCGTCGACTCTCGCATCGTTCCTGTTCGCGAGATTAAAGTGTCTAACTTTTTTGGCTCTGGTCAAATCGAAGACATGCTCGGGGCTATTAAAGCCCATGATGCCACTTTGGCGATTGTGAATGCCGCTCTGTCTCCTGTTCAGCAGCGAAATTTGGAGAAAACTTGGAAGTGTAAGGTGATTGACCGCACAGGTTTGATTCTTGAAATTTTCGGGCTTCGCGCCGCGACAAAAGAAGGACGATTGCAGGTTGAGCTTGCTCGTTTGGGGTATGAACGCTCCCGCCTTGTACGGACATGGACCCATTTGGAGCGCCAACGAGGCGGCGGTGGGTTCTTAGCCGGACCGGGTGAAACGCAAATCGAAAGCGACCGCCGGATACTCAATGATAAAATAACGAAACTTCGCCGCGATTTGGATAATGTCCGCCGCACACGCGGGTTACAGCGAAAAAAACGTGAGCGCGCGCCTGAGCGGGTCGTGGCTTTGGTCGGTTATACGAATGCGGGGAAATCTACATTATTCAACGCTCTCACGGCAGGCGGGGTTATGGCGAAGGATATGCTCTTTGCGACGTTGGACACGACTCATCGTGTTCTGCCCTTGCCTTCGGGTCAGACGGCCATTTTGTCGGATACAGTTGGGTTTATTTCTGATCTCCCGACAGATCTAATCACGGCCTTCCGCGCGACTCTGGAAGAAGTCAAAGACGCTGATTTATTATTGCATGTTCGTGATATTTCCGACCCACTGACGGAGCGCCGCAGAGACGAAGTGCTGGATGTGCTGGATCAAATAGAGGCTGGGCCCGAGCATAATCAACCGATTATCGAAGTCTGGAACAAAGGCGACCTCATTGTCGGGCCAGAACGGCAGGCCTTGAACGAACGGGCTGCTGCTACGCTAGATTTTGATGACATGATGAATTCGTTCTTGGTGAGCTGCTATAGCGGGGAGGGCTTGTCTGACCTTTTACTGGGAATAGAAAACGCTTTGAGCGAGCATGACCAGGTCTTGTCGGTAACGATTGACCCGGCGAATTTTTCTGCTCGTGCCTGGCTGCATTCACATGGGCATGTATTGGAAGAAGACATGCGAAAGTCCGGAAATGTAGATATGACCGTACGATTATCAGAATCTGATATGGGTAAGTTTCGTTCAAAATATGCAAAATTGGTGCGTTTTTAGCCTAAAATCATGTAAAATATTGAATTTTCGGCGAAATTCTACTTTTAGGCGAATTTGCAATCCGTTAACGAATCTACTATGCGCAGTGCTAACTTCGGGGCAATTGGAGGGAATGGTTTTATGGATATAATCCTAGAACAGATTGAGATGATCCCGAATTATCTGGTGAAATTTGCACCCGGTATTTTGTTGGGCCTCATTATTTTTATTGTCGGGCGGCTCATCGTTCGAAAAGCATCTGCTGGCACCGTCAAAGCGACGGAACGTCTGCCGAATATTGATACAACCTTATCCCGCTTCTTTGGATCTCTAGTTTTGTTTGTCGGGATGGCGGGCGTCGTGATTGTGTCGCTTTCGGCGATGAATATTAATCTGGCTTTTATGGCCTCAATTATTGCGGCCTTAGTTTTGGCCCTTGGTTTTGCCTTGCAGGATACATTAGGCGATTTTGCATCCGGTGTCATGTTAGCGCTATTTCGCCCGTTTAAGATTGACGACCAAGTCGAAGTGGCGGGAGAGACCGGCGTTGTTTTGGAAGCCAGTTTATTTCGAACGAAACTCGTCACCCGTGATAATGTCATCATCAGCGTCGCCAATGGGGATGTGTTCGGCAATACTATCAAAAATTACTTTCATGACGGAAAGCTCCGTTTGGATACGGATATAGGCGTGAGTTATGACGCGGATTTGAATAAATCCATCAAAACTATTTTGAATGCCGTAAAAGACGATAAGCGAATTTACCAAGACCCCGCGCCTTGGGCAAAAGTAACAACGCTCGGCGATTCAGCCGTTACTATACAGCTCCGTGTTTGGACGGATGCCGAAGACCACCGCAAAGTCAAAATGGATATCAGCCAACCCATTAAGCGCGCGCTTGATAAGGCGGGTATTGAGATTCCTTATGAGCATTGCATGATTGTGAAGAGATAGGTGGGAATTATGACTTTAGATTTTCTGACACATTTTAAAACGACTCCGTTTACAGAGTTTTTCCTTTCGATGCAGGCGAGCCCCGCAGCTGAGGCCGCACCCGCTTTACAAAAAGACCCCGGCGGTTTCTTGCAGCATTATATGAATGTTATCATTGAGAAATCAGTCTTTTTCGTTCCGAAAATTCTGATCGCGCTCATCATTCTTTGGATTGGTTTAACGATTGCCGGACGCTTATACCGGAAACTAGTATCGCGTGCTCAAGCAAGCGAAAACGTCGATACAACACTTGGTAACTTCGCGGCGACCGCTGTCAAATATGCGGTTATAATTGCTACATTCCTTGCGGCGATTGCCGTTGTCGGTGTGCCTGTGGCCAAGGTTTTCGTAATCTTATCAGCGGCCACTTTGGCTATTGGCCTAGCCTTGCAAGGCTCCATGTCAAACGTGGCTGCGGGTTTGCTACTTGTTATGTTTCGGCCTTATAAAATTGGTGATTATGTCGAAGTGGCGGGCGAAGAAGGTGTCGTCGAAGATTTAAACATCTTCACTACAACGTTGATAACATTGGATAATGTTAAAGTTATTCTCTCCAATAGTGAAGTGCGCGGCAATACCATTAAGAACTTCACTTCACAGCCAGTGCGCCGTGTCGATGTTGATTTCGGCATTGATTATGATGACGATATGGACAAAGCGATTAAGATTATCACGCAGACGGCGGCGAAAGATAGCCGCGTTCTGACTGAGCCGGATGCGCCTTGGGCCAAAGTATCCTGTCTCAATGACAGCTCAGTCGATATTCAAATGCGGGTATGGTGCAAGCCAGATGATTATTGGGACGTTCGCTTTGATTTAATTAAGGCTGTAAAAGAAGCCTTTGATAAGGGCGGTATCTCTATTCCTTATCCTCATGTTGTTGAGATTGAGAAATAGCGAATTTTAAGAGCGAAAGAGGGTCCTAAACTTCTTTTGCTTTTTGCCAGAACGCTTCCAGTTCATCCAGAGTATAATCTGACATGGCTTTATTGGTGTCTGCTTCGGCTTGCGCCTCAACGGCTGTAAAGCGTTTGGTAAATTTCCGATTGGCCTTCCGAAGGGCGATTTCTGAATCCACGCCTAGCTTGCGCGAGAGATTGACCACAGTAAACAGCAGGTCGCCAAGCTCTTCTTCAATTGCGTCTTTATTGCCTGACGCTATCGCGGATTTAACTTCATCCGATTCTTCTTGAATTTTATCCCAGACGGGTTCCGCAGAGGGCCAATCAAAGCCAACTTTGGCGGCGCGTTTTTGCAATTTTTGTGCCCGCATCAAAGCCGGAAGGCCCAAGGCAACGCCGTCTAGCTGACTCGTCTGGCCTTTGGCTTTGCGCTCTTCCGCTTTCATCTTTTCCCAATTTATATCGAGCGCATCGCTTTCCGCATTTCCGAATACATGGGGATGACGTCTGACCATTTTTTCAACGAGGTCAGTCGTGACATCATCCATATCAAACGCATTTTCTTCCTCGGCCAATTTTGCGTGGAAGACGACTTGAAAGAGAAGGTCACCTAATTCTTCGCGCAATTCCCCCATATTCCCACGCGATATGGCATCATCGACCTCATAAGCTTCTTCAATCGTGTAGGGCGCGATGGTTTCAAAGCTTTGCTGACTATCCCAGGGGCAGTCAGTGCGAAGGCGCGTCATCAACTCTTTCAGGCGCTCATAAGGCGTCTCCTCCAAGAGCGGCGGTTTATTGTGGTTGCTCACAATTTGGGCTTTCGGAGTGTCCAAATGACCAAGCCTGCCAGAGCTATAAAGCTGACGGCATAGCTAGCCAATATAAAGGGAGTGTTGTGACCATAATCCATGGGTTTACCCGTCGCTCAGCGTAATCTCAGCAGGTTGTGAGGATGGTTTGCGTTTGGATTTCAACTGCGCCAACTCTCCTTCAATGCCGCGCATTGTACACCACCCCAAGAGCGCCATATATCCGACTGTCATGACCAATAAAGGAATGAAGAACTCCGCGGGCATTCCGGGGGCGCCGGGTTGAGAGACAGAGGCGGGTTGATGGAGCGTATTCCACCAATCGACCGAGAATTTGATGATGGGGATATTGATAAAACCGACCATGGCCACGACGGAGGCCAGACGCGCGGCACGCTTGCGATCTTCAATTAGGTTCCAAAGTAAAAGATAGCCGGCATAGATAAAGGCCAAGACGAGAACAGAGGTCATCCGTCCATCCCATTGCCACCACGTGCCCCAAGCGGGCCGCCCCCAGAGGCTCCCCGTTGCGAGGGCTAAGAGTGTGAAAACCAAGCCGGGGACTGCAAAACTCTTCGCGGCGCTGTCGGCCAAAGGGTGACGCCATACGAAACTGACGAAGCTGGCGACGGCCATAGCCGTATAGGCAAAGAGGGCGCACCATGCGGCCGGCACATGCACATAGAGCATGCGAACACCCTCACCATGCAATTCTGCGCTGGGTGAGCTTATAAGCCCCATATAGGCGCCTGCGCCAATACAGAGTGCGGCAAGAACGGCGCAAATAGGGGTCATCCATTTCGCAAAGCGCACAAAGCGGGCGGGATTAGCCAAATAGCTTATCATGACGGTTCCAAATTAATGCGCAAAGCTGCGCTACTCGCGGGAAGTCCTATCGCAATCGACAAGAGAGATAAACCGGCCAAGATGCGTATTTCTACCGCAGCCCAGCCTTGATTGGTCAAAGCTTGTGTCGCCTCAAGCCCAAAAATTAAAAGCGGAATTAAAAACGGCATGACCAGTAAGATTGCCAGAAATCCTGCGCCTTGGCGGCCGCATAAAAGAGCACCCGCCAAAGTCACATAGGCGGCTAAGGCCGGAGCGCTTATGGCTAATGTTGTCATCAATGCGATAGTGGATGCGCCGGATAACCCAAAAAGCGTCCCGATAAGCGGGGTGATGATGAAGAGGGGCATGAAACCCGTTAGAATAAAAGCCGCCCATTTCCCCAAGCAGAGCGTAAGTGGGGAGACGTCGTTTAATAGGAGTTGCACCAAACTGCCTTGTTGGAAGTCATTTTGAAAAATGTTCTGGAAAGACAGGAGCATCGAGAACAGAATAGCGAGCCAAATGAGCGGCGGTCCGAGGCGTTGTAATTCAGAGAGCTGTCCCCCCAGAGCAATCCCGCAAAGAGCCAAAAAGGCACTCATAAACACTGCTCCCAGCATCCACTGCCCGCCGGAGCGCCGCGCCAATGTCAGTTCACGAGATAAGATGATCGAGAAGGCGTTCATATGGCAGGCCGTGTCATATGAAGGGTTTGTGTGGGTAAGCTCTCGAAAGATACCGGATCATGCGTGGCGATAACGCAGATGCCATTGTTTTGAATATGGGACTCAATCGTCTGGCTGACAAAGGCCCGCCCGCTTTCATCCAAAGCCGAGAAAGGTTCGTCCAAGAGCCAGACTTGCCTTCGTGCCGCGATAATTTTAGCTAAGCTGAGACGTTTACGTTGCCCGAGGGAAAGGTTTTCGGTGCGCACATTTACTGCGCTTTTCAATCCTGTCGACTCTAGTAAAACGTCGCTCTCAGATGACTGATTGTGCAAGCGCAAGTGGAACATAAGGTCTTCTTTTGCGCTTAACCCTCGCGAGATACCGTCCGGTTGAGACATGAGCGAGACCTGTTCAAAAGCAGTATTATCATGGCTGAATTCAATGTATCCTGCTGCGGGTTTCAAGAGTCCGGCCAGAGCCAGCAACAGGCTGGTTTTGCCGATGCCGTTTTCGCCCGTCACATAGAGTATCTGTCCTGCTTTTATTGTCAGGGTCAGCCCCGATATCAATAGGCGATCACCGCGTGTGAGCGATATATCAGATACGCAAGCCTGAAAGTCAGGATTAAATAGTGCTTTGGGCGTAGGATATGAGGGCGCGGTAGCGGTCATGCGCCGTTATATGGCTAAATTGACGCGCTCTGTCACCCTGCATTGCGTGATTAAGTTCGCGGCGTTAAGAGGCGGCATGACCGAAAACAACATAAAACCCGCCCGCGTTACGCCGCCGCATCGCAATCGCCGTATCCGCACCATTCTCAGCTTTGGATTACTGTCTCTTGCGGGGCTTTATTTGATATTTTCAGCGCTTGGGAAAAACACTGAATTTTTCTACAACCCCAGCGATGTAGTCGCAGACGGGTTCGTTCCCGGGTCGGAAATTTTCCGCATGGGTGGTTTAGTTGTCGAAGGGTCCGTTATTCGCAAAGGGGGAGTCTTGACAGAATTCACCGTCGCTGATTTTGAGCGGGATATGGACGCGCCGATTACGGTGATTCATGACGGTGTGTTACCCGACTTATTCAAAGAAGGGCAGGGCGTGGTCGTGTCAGGAAAAATGAATGCAGACGGAGTTTTCATCGCCCGCGAAGTGCTCGCAAAACACGATGAAAATTATCAACCGAAAATCAATTATCAAGACGAAACGTCGTAATAAATTACTTTGCAATTACGATTTAGTTTAAAAGCAAACTTTTCACCTTGAACGGGTTTGGGTTTAAACCTTATAAGGTTGGCGGGCGGCTTCATTGATGTGGGACAATTTAGCCGCCCGCTCACCCCGTCTCTCGACGGACAGCGTCTATAGACAACGCTGTCACCTCTTGTGAAGGTCTAAACACATAAAATGCGCTGTTTTGAAGCAGGTTTAGTATGGCGTTCTAAAGTCGCCTCATAAGCGAATTTTTGCCGCAAAATATTGTGCGATTATAGTATTTTTTGGAGATATTTGCCTAAAATTGGTGAATTTGTGGGCTGTATTCATAAGGACATTTGCGAATTGATAGGCTTTTTCTATAATTTAGGTAAATGTTTCCTATAGATTCGTTCTATGGAAAGCTTACTTTCTTTTCCTCAGTGTGAAGCGGTGTGTCCCTTTATTTTTTGAGGTCAAAGACAAAACGCCCAGTAGGCACGGCCTAAATTCTCCCTTAGGTAACACGCATGGTATCTAACCCTGATATGATTATTGTCGGCGCAGGTCTGTCAGGCTTGTTGACGGCTTGGCGGTGTTTGGATGTCAATCCCGAATTAAGCGTGTTGATTGTTGAAGGCTCCGACAAAATAGCGGGTGACCATACGTGGTCTTTCAATCTTTCAGATATAGCGCCGGAGTTGCGG
>CAZMEN010000032.1:0-13645 GCA_964565335.1 uncultured Algimonas sp.
GCGTCCTAACCGATAGACGAAGGGACCGCATATCAGTCCGCGCGATATAGAATTCCGTTTAGGATGGCGCAAGTCCTATTTTTCAAAAAAGTCAGGATTTACCTAATTTTATTTCAGCCAAAATCATAGCTTCGCGGCTCTATTATCATCGACCCAAGCCACATCCAATATATGAAAATCAGCAGAAACACGTCCATTCCACTCATTTCGTTTAATTTGCCCTGCAACGTGAACGGGTCGATTACCCGCCGTGAGTAAGCTGTCCGACAATCCAGCGTCATCCGCACTAAAGCACATCGCTCTGACGCTAGCGCCGTCCCGGCTTTTCAAAGTTGTACGAATATGAGAGCCTCCCTTTAGACGTTCGGCATAATCGATAATAACATCTGACAATACGAAAACCGGAGTTGGATTACCCGCGCCATAAGGCGCCACACCCTCGATTAAGGTCAAGGTGTCCAAAGAAACAGCCTGCGGATGTATGACCGAATCAACTTTTAAGGCCTGATTGAGTTGAGCCTCTTTTACCGCGTCGCCCAACTCGGCTTGCATAAAAGCCTTAAAGAGGTTGATTTTGTCTGCGGCAATCGTAAGCCCGCCCGCCATGGCGTGACCACCGCCCGAAATGAGCAATCCGGCTGCTTTGGCCTTGCCGAGCGCCTCCCCCAAGTTGACGCCTTTTATAGAGCGTCCAGAGCCTTTTCCCTGCCCGTTCTCATCCAATCCCATGACAATACAGGGTTTGGCAAAACGGTCTTTAATGCGGCCAGCGACAATGCCGATGATACCCGGATGCCAATCTTTCATAGCCACGATGAGAATATTATCTTGTTCATTCGCTTTTTCGGCTTCCGCCATAGCTTCATTTTGAATCTGGGCTTGGATCTGTCGACGTTCCGCATTGACGCGGTCAAGCTCCGCCGCGTGTGCATAGGCCAGCTGGGCATTATCTGTAGAGAGCAATTCTGCCCCCATACGGGACACCCCTATTCGTCCTCCTGCATTAATACGCGGGCCAAAACCAAACCCCGCATCGCGTGTCGTAAAAGGCGGCTTTAAAGTGGCAATATCCGCTAATGCCTCAATGCCCGCCGTGTTTTGGCGGGACAGGACCTTCAATCCTTGGCTAACTATGGCGCGGTTGACCCCTGTGAGCGGTACAACATCACAGATAGTTCCAAGGGCTGCCAAGCCCAGAAAGTCCAAAGTTGGAATAGGGACTTGCATCCCACGTGTCGTGGCCTCCCGATTAAGCGCGACGACAGTCATAAAACAGACTCCGGCAGCCGCAAGGTGGCTTAAACCCGACTCATCATCATGACGATTCGGGTTGATAATCGCTTTGGCCTGCGGACGCGTTTCGTCCATTAGGTGATGATCAATAACAATTACATCGAGACCAATCTCGACAGCGTGGCTCAATGCAGAATGCGCCGCAGCGCCGCAATCAACGGTAATGACTAATTCCGTGCCGTCTGTCTTCAATGTCTCAAATGCTTGTGCAGACGGGCCATACCCTTCCAACAACCTATCGGGCACGTAAAGCGACCAGTCTCGCCCCATTCCTTTGGCCCAACGCAGGAGCTGCGCGGCGGAAGTGCCCCCGTCCACGTCATAATCCGCAAAAACACAGACAGGCCTGTTCGTCTCAATCGCTTCAAAAAGAATAGCAACGGCCTCGTCCATATCCATTAAAATCGAGGGGTCAGGTAAGCTATCGCGCAAACGCGGAGACAGGAAAGACGAAACGTCATCAACATCAACGCCCCTGCCCGCCAGAAGGCGTGCGGTAAAAGGCGCAATGTCAGATGACTTCGTGAGATTATCAACGGCATCATCAGATGTGCGGTAAACCCATTTTTGTTGTCTGGATGAGGACTTAACCCCAAGAACAAGCGGATTTTCTGAGTGCGCGGGGGTCACAATATTGGGCGCGCGCGCCTCAGCTTTTGTCATATTGTCCTCGACGAACATGTGTGAATTCCAGGCTATTCACATAGCATTCCGAACCAGTATTGAAATCCTTATTCCAGTGGGCCTTAAGAATTAGATTAAACGTCTTTTCCCAAGAATTGTTTTATGTTCCGCGCGGCCTGGCGAATGCGTTGTTCGTTTTCGACTAAGGCTATACGCACATAACCTTCTCCATTGGGACCGAACCCATTACCCGGAGACACGGCGACGCTCGCTTCTTTCATCAGTAGTTTACAAAATTCAACTGAGCCTAAATGTTTGTACTTCTCCGGCAGAAGCGCCCAGGTGAACATTGAAGCCTCCGGAGACGGTATATCCCACCCTGCCCTAGAGAAGCTTTCTACCATTACATCGCGGCGGTTCTTATAAATATTTCGCGCATCGTCGACAACCGATTGCGGGCCATCCAAAGCGGCGCAGGCGGCCACCTGAATAGGCGTGAAAGCCCCGTAATCTAAATAGGACTTTACCCGCGCCAAGGCGGCAATCAGACGTTTTGACCCAACGGCAAATCCCATGCGCCAACCCGCCATTGAATAGGTCTTGGAGAGGGAGGTCGTCTCTATCGCCAAGATATCATCTTTTGCGCCTTTAACCTGAAAAATGGAGGGAGGCGGATCACCAAAATAGATTTCAGAGTAAGCTAAATCCGATAAAACAATGATATCATTAGCTTTTGCGATCGCGACAATTTCTTCGTAAAAGGATAAATCAGCCACATGGCCTGTCGGATTAGACGGAAAACAAACCACAATCGCCATTGGTGGTTTATCGGCCTCGGCCAAAGCTTGCTTCACCCCTGCTAAGTACTCATCGGCTGTAATGGCGGGAATACCTTGAATTTTTGCGCCCGCAATTATGAAACCATAAGCGTGAAGCGGATAAGAAGGGTCGGGAGCGTATATGACATCCCCGGGAGCCGTAATCGCTTGTGCTAAATTGGCAAAACCTTCTTTAGAACCAATAGTCGCGATAACTTCACTATCAGGGTCAAGGTCGACATCAAAACGGCGTTTATAGTAACGCGAACACGCTTGGCGAAGACCTTTAATCCCTCGAGACGCAGAATAGCCCGTTGTCTTAGGTTTTTGAACCGTCTCAATAAGCTTATCGATAACATGCTGCGGTGTTGGCAAGTCTGGATTACCGAATCCAAAATCAATAATGTCCATGCCATCGGCCCGTAATTCGGCCTTGAGTTTATTGACCTCGGCAAAAACATAAGGCGGCAAGCGCTTGATCCGATAAAATTCTTCGGTCTCTATTTCGTCTTGTGTCACACCCGTCACCTATAATTGGGGTTATCCATTATTGCGGATCATCCGCTTTGTAGGCCTCTACTCGCGCTTTTTGCGACTGAAACTCTCTTTCCAATTCTTCAGAAGTCTGAGGTTCAGCGACATCAGGCAAAGAAAAACCGTTTTTAATCCGTGTCATTGACTTGGCCGCCTCATCCCATTGCTCTGCATTATGCGTATCTGTTGGAATGGCGGGGGCATCCGCCGCGTCTGGGATGGTCTGGTCAATATTTCGCGCTTCTTCTTCAAATTCCGAGCTGCCCATAAAGTCAATATTTGGCATTTTGACAGTCGAACAGGCTGTTAGGCCTATCCCAAGCAAAACTATCGAAGAAATTCTGATTAAAGCCATGTCAAACCTGAGTCGTTTCCATCTTATGATTTTGAATATGGGCATAATTAGGGTCAAGGTCACTTAAAATTTGGGTCATTCGCCACAATCAGGCCCAATTACCTTTACGGGAACAGAGCCAGAGACATTAATCCCAAAGTTTCATCCCAACCTTGGGTTAAGTTATAGTTTTGAATAGCCTGTCCAGAGGACCCTTTTGTCAAATTATCAATGACGGCAATGACAACCGCAGTATTCGGCGCACGATTGTCAAAAACATTGATATGACAACGATTAGACCCTCTGACATGGCGCGTTTGCGGGACTATGCCTTCTTCTAGGATAGATACAAATGGTGCACCGGCATATTGACCCTCAAGGCTATCACGCAAGTTCTTGACCGACACGCCTTCTCTGAGGGAGACAACTGTTGTTGTAATCATGCCTCTATTCATCGGCACTAAATGCGGCGTCATTGATACACGGCTCTGTTTGCCTGAAACACGCTTAACGATCTGGTCAATCTCCGGCGCGTGGCGGTGTGAACCCACACTATAAGCATGAGCCCCTTCCGCGAGTTCCGTGAAAGACAAGCCAAGGCTGGCTTTGCGGCCAGCTCCCGTAACGCCGGTAATGGCTGAAACGGTTAAACCTTCGGCGCTTATCAGGTCATCTTTTAAAAGCGATAACAAAGGCAGTAAGGTGCAGGTCGGGAAACAGCCCGGACAGGCCACGAGCTTTGCTCCTCGCAGGCTATTCTCTGTCCATTCTGTCAGGCCATAAACTGCTTCATCCAACAAATGAGAGAAATTATGAGGACGGCCATAGGTCTGCTCATAGAGCTTAGGGTCTCGCAAACGGAAGTCAGCAGACAGATCAATAACGGTCTCTACATGAGGCAAAATTTCGGCAATCGTTTCCTGACTGGCCCCATGCGGTAAGCAGGCAAAGGCCACATCAATTTGTGACCAATCAACAGTCTTCCAATCCTGTAAATCGGGTAGACCTAAATGCGAGATATTCGGGAAAACCGCCCCTGCACTCTCTCCGGCACGGCTATGGCCTGTGAGCGCCGCAATTTCGATATGCGGATGATTTTGAATCAGGCGAATAATCTCAACGCCTGTATATCCCGACGCGCCTAAAACGGCTGCTTTCTTCATAGTCGGCATGATGATACCTCAACTTCCAATTGTCTATTCCGAGAGCCTATTGCCCAAGAAAAAAGCGCCTCGGTGACCCGAAGCGCCTGATACATAGCGATAAATCGCTGAACAAAACTTAACGCTTCGAGAACTGGAAGCTCTTACGCGCTTTCGCTCGGCCGTATTTCTTACGTTCCACAACACGCGAATCACGTGTGATGAAGCCGGCAGCCTTCAAAGACTTACGCAAAGCTGGCTCGTAATAAGTCAAAGCCTTAGTGATGCCGTGACGTACCGCACCAGCTTGTCCTGATAGGCCGCCGCCTTTGACAGTGGCCACAACGTCATAGGAATCAACGCGATCAGAAACTTCAAAAGCCTGACGGATGATGAGGCGAAGAACAGGGCGTGCAAAATAAACTTCTTGATCGCGACCATTCACAGTCACTTTACCATTGCCGGGTTTAATCCAGACGCGGGCGATAGAGTTTTTACGTTTACCAGTCGCGTAAGCGCGGCCAAGTTCGTCAATTTTTGGCTCAGGCAATACGGCTGTATCAACAGCAGCGGCATCGCCACCTGTCGTGCCTTCCATGACGTCTTTAAGGTCTGCGAGTGTTTGGGTCTCAGCCATGGTCTTAGGCTCCCTTCACGTTTTTGGTGCTCATAGATTTAAAGTCGATGACTTCAGGGTTCTGAGCTTCATGTGGATGATCTGTACCGGCATAAACACGCAGGTTAGACAGTTGTTTACGCGCTAACGGGCTTTCCTTTGGCAACATACGCTGAACGGCTTTGCGTAAAACGCGGTCTGGAAAACGCCCGTCCAAAATCTTATCCGCTGTACGCTCTTTCAGGCCACCTGGGTGACCAGTATGCCAGTAATAGACTTTGTCGTTACGCTTATTTCCCGTAAAGGCGACCTTCTCGGCATTGATAACGATGACGTTGTCACCACAATCAATATGCGGTGTGTAAGTCGGTAAATGTTTGCCACGGAGGCGCATCGCAATGAAAGTTGCTAAACGACCGGTGACAACGTTTTCCGCGTCGATGAGAATCCATTTCTTCTCAACGTCCGCAGTTTTCAAAAACTTTGTCGTTTTCATAATATCCTCTGTTCTCAATAGGAAACATCCTATCGGCTAAGCGCGGCTAAGTAGAGCAAGAACATCGATACGTCAACGCCATTATTCATCGAGCTACCCCATATTATTAGGCAAATACAATAGCTTAAGAAGACGGTATTTTATTACCGTATAAAATATCGCGCTTTCCAAGCCATAGCTAAGGCTGCGACAAAGACAAAGACAGATGAAAACTGATGCAGCAAGGCTAATTTGATGTGAGCCGGGTCAAAATTATCACCGGAAAGCAGCGTCCATATCCCCAAACCGACCTGCCACAGCAAGATTCCTAGCATCATAGTCGCTATTCCTCGCATATATTCGGTTTTACGCACGCTCACCCAAATCCAAATCGCGAGAATTATAATAATATAGGCCAACATCCTGTGATTAAACTGGATCGCCGCCGTGTTTTCAAAAATATTTTTCCAAAAGGGAGACATCATTGCGTAACCTGCGGGTACAAAGTCTCCATCCATCAGCGGCCATTCATTATAACTCCGCCCAGACTTTGTTCCAGCCACAAAAGCTCCGGCTATAATTTGCAAATACACAAGTCCAGCGAACAGAGTTGTACGTTTTTTGTATGGCGAACCGAGATGGCTAGCTCTGAAGCCATTATTATGAGCCTTTCTAAGCCAAAACAAAATTCCCAGAATGATGAAAGCCATGCCTAAATGCGTAGCCAAACGATATTGGCTCACATCGACCATGCCTTCTTGCAGGCCGCTATGCACCATCCACCACCCGATTGCGCCCTGAATACAAATCAGAACCAATGGAATAACGAACCAAACTAAGCTTCTGCGCTGAAACCTGCGGCGAATAGAAAAATACAGAAGCGGCACGAGGTAGGCCAGTCCAATCAAACGCCCTAATTGTCGATGTGCCCATTCCCAAAAATAGATGAATTTAAACCCCGCCAAATCCATATCGGGATGTTCGGCTTCAAATTCAGGAATAAGTTTATATTTTTCAAACTCAGACATCCAAGCTTCGTGCGACAGTGGCGGCAGCGCCCCTCGGATAGGCGCCCATTCAGTTATAGAGAGTCCCGAATTGGTGAGGCGCGTCGCGCCGCCAACGACGATAATTGCAGTCACAAGAAACATCATGACCACCAACCAAGAAGAGACCGCTTTACTGGGTTTATCAAAATCAATCATAGGGGTGATATAGTCCCTTCCCAGAGCAATAGGCTGCGACATCTTCGCTATGTCTGCTTTGCTGACACATAAGGGAGGATATTCAAGTTGAAAATGGTCGGAGTAGCAGGATTCGAACCTGCGACCCCTAAGCCCCCAGCTTAGTGCGCTACCGGACTGCGCTATACTCCGACACTTTCAATGCGTGGGGCTATAATCTGCACGACAAATCAAAGCAACCACCTTGTCGCCCGATTATGCGTTTGATGTAAAATCCGTCCAACGCGTCTTAAGGGTCTTCAAACGCTCAAGCGCTTCTTCCAAATCTTGCTTATACTGTAATTGCTCAGCTGTTGGGCCGGTAGGTACAGTAGGTGTTGGGACGATGCTCTGAAGGGGCGCTATGATATCTTTTACAGTCTCAGTTTCGTGTGTTGGTTTAGGCGCAATGTCTACAACTTCATTGGCAGGTGGAGCCTCTTTGACCTGAGTGGTTTTATTCTTCTTTTTCTTTTTGATGCGGTCTGGCACTAGATCCGTGTCTTTGACCTTTTTGTCGCGCGCAGCTTTCTCAACAGATTGGCCCAAATCGATAATTCTAGCAGACCCTTTCAACCGAATCAGTTTTTGCACATCTTTGATAGGATGACCCTCATCATGGAGGAGTATTTTAATACCGCGTAACAGTTCAATATCCTCTGGGCGATAAAAACGTCTGCCCCCAGCACGCTTAATAGGTTTAATTTGTGGAAATTTAGATTCCCAGAACCTCAAGACATGCGGCTGCAGGTCGAGTTCTTCGCCCGCTTCGCTGATTGTTCTGAACGCCCGTGTCGTCTTCGATTGCATGGCTTTGGCCGATTCTGTGACTTAACGAATCAGACTATATCACCTTTTTGGCGATAATGCCGAATCGACGCGCTCTCGCAGGACTTGTGACGGCTTAAAAACCAAGACACGACGCGATGTTATCGGGACTTCTTCACCTGTTTTCGGGTTACGCCCAATCCGTTCCTTTTTATCTCTTAAAGAGAATGTGCCAAAACCAGCAAGCTTTACATGCTCACCTTTTAGAAGCGCCTCGCAGATATAATCTATAACAGATTCAACGAGTTCCGAGCTTTCCGCCCGAGACAAGCCGATTTCACGGTAGACGGCTTCAGCCAAATCAGCGCGTGTTACGGTTCCTGGATTTTCCATGTATGCGACCATAGCCCTTTAGAGCAAAAAACCTACAACCGGCGCAAGAGAATTCTTAAAAAAAGCTTTATATTTTAAGTTTTAAGGCCTGAATTCACGTTCCGATTCGCGATTAATAACGCAATAACGCTGCGCCCCACGTAAACCCGCCACCAAACGCTTCCAACATGACCAAATCACCTCGCTTGATACGGCCATCATTAACCGCGCTCAACATGGCCAAAGGCACAGATGCTGCCGAGGTATTGGCATGGAGTGCAACGGTCGAAATTACTTGTTCCGGTTTAATTTTCAAACGGCGCGCGACGCCGTTCAAAATACGCTGATTAGCTTGGTGCGGGACGAACCAATCAATATCCGAAACAGCAATATCAGCCTTATCAGCACAGGACTTCATTGCATCCGCAATTTCTGTCACAGCATGCTTGAAAACCTGATTACCTAACATACGAAGCTTACCTACGGTCTGCGTTTTAGAGGGACCACCATCCACATATAACATATCGCGATAGCGCCCGTCTGACCTCATAAAGCACTCAATAACGCCGTCTTCTGTATCTGTCTCAGCTTGAAAAACCATTGCCCCGGCACCGTCGCCAAAAAGCACACAGGTCGAGCGATCGTCCCAATCCAAAATGCGCGAAAATGTCTCCGCACCGATAAGTAAAACCGTGTTCGCAGCGCCTGACTGTATCATGGAAGAGACAACATTTACGCCGTAAAGAAATCCGCTACAAACCGCCTGCAAATCAAACGCTGCGCCGTGTTGCATCCCCAATCGCTCTTGAATAATGGTAGCCGTCGATGGGAATGTGTAGTCTGGCGTAGACGTGGCGACGACAATCAAATCTATATCATCCGCGCTCATATTCGCATCTTGCAAAGCTTTCTGAGCCGCCTCAAATCCCAAATCTGATGTAACTTGGTCGTCTGATGCAATATGGCGCTGATGAATACCTGTCCGTTCGCGTATCCACTCGTCGCTAGTATCAAGAGCCGGATCCAAATCTTCATTTCGAAGGATACGTTTAGGCAGATAACCGCCAATGCCTTTTACAACTGCTCGTCTCATTACTCTATAAACCCGAGATTATCATCTTCGTCATGGAGGGCTGCCACTTCTCGCTCGATTTCTTCCAGAAAATCGCTTCCTGCAAGACCTGTCGCAATGTTTAGAGCATTGGCATAACCAACTTTATCCGCACCACCATGGCTTTTAATAACGGCCCCATTTACCCCCAAAAGCACTCCGCCATTTACTTTACGGGGGTCCATGCGTTTCTTTGCCTTTATCAGGGCTATAGAGTTTAGGAGTGTCGTAAACTTTGACCAAAGATTGCCATATAAGGCGTCGCTCAAAACATTCGTAACGAAACGCGCTGTGCCTTCAGCGGCTTTAATTGTGATGTTGCCCGTAAATCCGTCGGTGACGATAACATCCGTATTACCGAGTGAAATGTCATTGCCTTCGACGAAACCAATATAATTCAGGCCAATATCACTCTTGGCCAGACGTTCATTCGCCGCCTTAACACTGGCATTCCCTTTTTGCTCTTCCGAGCCCACATTCAACAATCCAATTGTCGGAGATTCAACATTATAAAGTGCGCGGTAGAAAGCATCCCCTAAGACTGCAAATTCAGAAAGTTGCGACGCGCTCGCTTCAACATTAGCGCCAACATCTAGAACGACACAATTTCCGTTCAAGCGCGGCCATGTCGCAATTAGGGCCGGACGCTGAATCCCTGTCATACGCTTCAAAATAACAATAGACATCGCCATCAACGCGCCGGTATTGCCTGCTGACAAAACGATATTCGCGCGTTTTTCCTTTACGGCAAGAATAGCATTCCACATGCTGCTCCCTTTGCCTTTGCGCATAGCTTGGGAGGGCTTTTCCTCCATGGAGATAGAATGCTCTGTGTGACAGATTTCGGAACGCTCCCGCGTTAAAGGCGCTTTTTTAAGAAGCGCCTCTAATTCGGGTTGATTCCCGTGCAAAAGGAAACGGGCCCGACGGCCTTTGCCTTCGTGCTTCAGAAAATACTCAATCCCTTGAATAACCACAGTCGGCGCAGCGTCGCCGCCCATGGCATCAATGGAAATCACCAGACCATCAAGCATTCTGTCCCTTTATCTCTCTTGAGACGCCTTATAACGGAATGAGCCTGAAAACTCTAACCTTAAATCCGATTGAGAGGCCCTAAAACCACGCGATCATGAACTATTGCGGATTCAGTGGAGGGCACTTAAATTCAGTCTTAGCTATCCCCCCTAGGGCTTGAGTCGCCAAAACTTTCCGAAAACCGGCAACATATGTGTCCAATCGCTCTCTAAATTGAGGCGAGAGACTAATGTTCTCTGTCTCTTCACTGCCTGAGTATAGAGCGGCAGCAACATCAGAGACGCTTCCTCCCTCGAAAGCTTCGGAATAGGCCTTCACGCGAGTATAAAAAAGACGAATCATAGGCTTGATGCGTTTTGCAACGCCCGTATCGGACAATCCTTCCTCACGAAGCGCGATCTCAAAATCGTCTTTCATGTAATCAAAAATGGCTTGAGACAAACGCTCTCCATTGTCGTCAAACCGTCGCAGGGCCTCAAAAACAGGGGCAACATGGAGCGTCAAAACATCAATACGGCCATCATAATTATCAGGGAAGCGCCCTTCCCCGTAAAACTCGGTGTTACGAGCCTGTCGCATCAAAGCCCGATATAAAACTTCGGCATCACGCTTGGCATTATCTGATCTGCCGAATATGCGAGAAAAAATTCCCATAAATCTAACCTATGTTTAACGCAGTATCTGTCTTGCCAGTCCACATCTCTTTGGCTAGGTCTTAGCGCGTTCAGACAGAAGTAAAAGTGGCTATATGACCTCTACGTTTTTGAAACCTATTTGTTTCGCCCTTGCGGCAGTTAGCCTCATGGCTTGCAACCCAGTGCTCCGCACACATGGTTATGTTCCTACGAAAGACAAGCCGCAGGCTGTCAATCCTGAAACAGATACCAAGGCGAGCGTTTTGGCACGCCTCGGTAATCCTTCTGTAAAATCCACCTTTGACGAAGACATTGATGAAGATGTTTGGTTTTACATGAACACTGTGCGCCAACGTTACGCTTATTTGCGCCCTCAAATTGAAGAACGCTCCATCACGGCGATTAGTTTCAATGAGGATGGCAAAGTCATTACGGTCGCGGAATATGGAATCGAAGATGGCCAATACGTCAACTATGTAGATCGGGAAACACCGACACGCGGACGTGAGCTCTCAGTATTAGAGCAGGTCTTTGGTACAATCGGGCGCTTACCGACAGATCGTATCGGCGGAAATCAAGATGTTCCGGGTGGCCCGGGTGGGCCCGGAGGCCGCTAAGGCTCCCGCATCTTACTATTTGATGCTACGCCATTTCACTCTTTAGTGCGAAAAACCAAGACGGTCTAAAGTCAACCTCTCACCCTCGAGACCAAAAGAGCTTATTCCCGAGCCTTGCTTAACTTTTCCAATTTTGGTGATTGGTAACTCAATTTTGCGTGCGGCTTTTTGCAAACTATGCGAAGCGGACATCGGGGCCGTGAAAAGAAGTTCAAAATCCTCGCCGCCTGTTATCAACCGAAGAATGCGCTCCGAAGCATCACCCGCTTCGCACCAATCCTGCGAAGGCTCACTTAACGGCATACAGGATAAATCTAATTCCAAATGCTTTCCAGACGCTTTGGCTATATGTCTGGCTTCCGACAACACGCCATCTGAAACATCCGCGCAACTGGTTACGTATTCCCGCAAAGCTTTACGGAACAACAGCCTCGGCACCGCCTGACGGAAAGCTTTTTCCCATTGCCAAAGAGCGTCGCCAGAAGGGTTGAACGATAGAATATCAGTGTGTTTTTGAGCGGCCAACAATCCCAAGTGCGCATCGCCGATGGTTCCGCTCACCCAAACGATATCACCGTCTCTCGCTCCGGAACGTTTTACCATTTCACCTTTGGGCACCGCCCCAACAAAGCTCGCTGTTACAGTAAAGGGGCCGTCGGTCTTGACCGTATCTCCGCCAAAAAGTGAAAAGTTATAAGACTCCTGAACGACGCTCAACCCCTTGGCAAAACCACTCATCCATTGCTTCAACTGCGTTTCACTCAGATGATTGGGCCAAGAGACTGATAAGAGATACCCTAATGGCCGTGCGCCTTTAGCTGCCAAATCCGATAAATTCGCAATCAGCAGCCGCTCTGCCGTCCCCGCTCCATATTCACCATCGAAAAAGTGAACATTTTCGACCATGGTATCTTGGGTCAAAACAAGGTCATGACCTTTTGGCGGCTCTAAAACAGCGGCATCATCCAAAAGCTGCAACCCCTCAGGGCCAGCCAAAGGCTTTAAATATGTTTCGATCCAATCGAATTCGTTCAAACTAACTGTCTTCTTCCGCCGCTTTCGGAGTCTCAATAGCTTTCGCCGCTGGGGCAACGCCGACTAGCCCAAACTCAGCCGCGCGAACATCTTTGGCAATTTTATCCAAAATCGAGTTCACCATTCCCGGCTCTTTTCCGTCAAAAAAATCTGCGGCAATCGAAACATATTCATTGATAATAACAAGTGCGGGAACATCGGGACGGCGCATAACTTCATACGCTCCTGCCCGTAAAAGGCTACGCAGGGTCAAGTCCAAACGCCGCAAAGGCCATTTTGGCGGCAAGAGATCACTGATTTTGGTATCAATCGCGCTTTGTGACGACACAACGCCTTCGACAACGTCTTCAAAAAACGGTTCATCCACCTGCACCATGCCTGGTTCGTCATGATAGCCAAAACGATGGTTCTGAAATTCACGGACAACCGTTTGGGACGTCGCATTAGCGACATCCATTTGATAAAGTGCTTGCACAATCGACACGCGGGCTGCGCGTCTATGCTTAGGATTGGCTCCGGCCATTACGACTCGGACTTTCCAACAGGCTCAGATAAAGCCTTGCGAACACTGATCATTTTCAACACAGCGTTAGCGGCAAAACCGCCCTTATCTTTTTCGTCTACCTTTGCTCTGGCCCAAGCTTGATCCTCGTTTTCAACGGTAATAATTCCGTTACCAATGGCGAGGCAATTATTGACGGCCAAGTCCATTAAAGCCCGCGCAGACTCTTCACAGACATAATCATAATGCGTAGTTTCTCCGCGAATGACGCACCCCAAAGCAATGTAGCCATCATATTCATGCGACCCCGCTTCGGCATAGGCGATTGCGTGAGGAATTTCGAGCGCTCCGGGAACGGTCAACTTTGTGATTTTAGCGCCAACTCTCTGCAAGGCGGCAATCGCGCCGTCCAGTAGAGCATCTGAAATTTCGTTGTAATAACGGGCCTCAACAATTAGAATATTCATGTCTTTACTTTCTTGCTGCTTAAAGGCTGGATACCGACCAACTC
>CAZMEN010000032.1:13655-24580 GCA_964565335.1 uncultured Algimonas sp.
CTTCCAAACCAATCAATCGCGGCATTGTATCTGTAATCAAACGCATTTTCTTAACGCCTTGGTCTACCAGAATTTGAGCGCCAACGCCATATTCGCGGATATTTTGTTCTTTTCTATCGACAGTGGATTTATGCGCGCCAAGACGTTCCAACAATGTATCAATAGAACCTTCGCGGATAAGCACTAGAACGGAATGTCCGTCATAAGCCGCTAAATCTTTCATGGCATTCCAAATCAAGCCAGAACGCGGACTATCTTCATATAGCACATCGCCGGCAAAGTCGATTTTGTGAACACGCACGAGTGTTTCTTTGCCCGCTTCCGCTTTACCACGGCTGAGCGCCACATGTTCACGCCCGTCAAGGAAGTTCCGATAAACATGAATCTTGAATTGATCATTGTTTTGAGACGTGAACTCGGAGGTCGCTATAGGTTTGACGAAGTGATCTTTCTTCATTCGGTAGGCGACCAAGTCTTCAATCGTGCCGATTTTCAATCCATGAAATTGTGCGAATTTCACCAAATCATCCAGACGCGCCATTGTACCGTCATCATTCATAATCTCACAGATTACGGCAGAAGGATTTAAGCCTGCCATACGCGAAATATCAACTGAGGCTTCTGTATGACCCGTACGCACTAACACCCCGCCATCTTTGGCGATCAACGGGAACATATGTCCCGGCGTCACAATATCATCGGCCCTGCTATCCTGGTCAATCGCCACTTGTATTGTGCGCGAACGGTCTCCTGCACTAATGCCTGTTGTTACCCCTTCCCGTGCTTCGATAGACTGCGTGAAAGCGGTTTCGAAACGGGAGCCATTATTCTTATTTTGCGGCTCGAGCCCTAATAGCTCGGCGCGATCCTGCTCAAGAGCCAAACAAATTAACCCACGGCCAAATTTCGCCATAAAGTTGACGGCATCAGGCGTTGCAAATTGGGCAGGGATTATCAAATCCCCTTCATTTTCACGGTCTTCAGCATCTATGAGAATATACATACGCCCGTTACGGGCATCTTCAATAATCTCTTCCGGAGTCGCTAGATTGTATACATCTTGAAACGTTGCTGTGTTTAATTCGCTCACATTGTGTCTTTCATCTGAGATAGATAGCGGGCGACATAGCGGGCAATCAGGTCAATTTCCAGATTTACTTTGTCGCCGGGCTGTAATTGCCCCAATGTCGTAACTTCGGCGGTGTGGGGAATAATATTCACGCTAAAGCCCCGCTTATCCGCCGTGTTTACGGTCAAAGAGACACCGTCCACAGTAATTGAGCCTTTAGGCGCGATCGTTTTCAAAAGCTCTGGTGGTGCTTTGAATGTCAGCTTCAGGGAGCCTGCCAAAGCCTCGCGTGAGATTAACTCGCCTAATTGATCCACATGGCCCGTTACTAAATGACCGCCCAATTCATCCGCCGCAGTCATGGCCCGCTCCAGATTCATACGCTGGCCAGCGTTCCAAGCTTTCAATGTTGTTTTATCCAGACTTTCGTCAGACACATCAAAAGCATAACGACAGCCTGCTTGCGTGTCTTCTTTTTCCACCACGGTCATACAAGCGCCCGCGTGCGAAATAGAAGCTCCGATAGCAATCGTCGCGCAGTCATAAGCACTCTGCACAACCATACGCGTATCACCCCATTCAGAACGCCCTCCTGAAGTGTCGCGGTCAACGCTGACCAACGTACCAATATCGGTGATAATTCCTGTAAACATAAACGGTTAGGCCATCTTTATAGTGCGGATGTTAATTGATAGCGTTCCCAAATATCAACGCCAACTTCATTTATTTCTATACGTTCAAATTTATAAATTTGATTGATATGCTCAAGTGATAAATTACCAACTGCTGGGCGGCCCTCTGCCCCCAAAATCACTGGCGCTCGAAACCATTCAATAACATCCACAAAGCCCTGCCGTATAAAACTTGCGGCCAAGGTACCTCCGCCCTCCAATAAGAGCGTTTGGACTTGCAAGTTTTTTAAAGCGGACAAAGCCGTAGAGAGATCAAGCCTGTTATCATCCAGTGGCACGGGGAGAACTTTCACCCCCAAGCCTCTTAAAACCGCCGCTTTTGCAGAGGTATCATAACCCTCCCCGCAGATCACAGTAACGGGGGTAGTTTTTGCAGTTTGTCCAAGGTTTGACTCCGCTGCCAATCGAATTTGGCTATCAAAAACGATACGATGTGGATCTTTGGCTTCGGGAATTCGGGCTGTCAGTTGAGGATTATCCAAAACGGCGGTATTGGCTCCCACAGCAATCCCGTCATGGAACCCGCGCAAGCGCCGTCCTTCAAACCGAGCTTCTTGACCTGTAATCCACTCCGATTGACCATTGGCGAGTGCAATTTTTCCATCCAATGACGAAGCGAGTTTTAATGTGACGCGGGGGCGTTTCAAACCTTACTCTTCCTCAGCTTTGTCGGACTCGGATTTGTCAGATTGCGACACTTTATTACCAGCCAGTTGAAGGTTTTCTCTCTCGATGAAGCTCTCAAAATCCTGGGTGGCCCTGAAATCTTTGTAAACTGACGCGTAACGCACATAGGCCACGCTATCCAGTGTTGAAAGCCCCTCCATGACGAGCTGCCCAATTTCATCCGAGCTTACATCCGCTTGGCCCATGGATTCTAATCGGCGCACGACCCCACTAATCATTTGCTCGACCCGCTCATTCTCGACCGGGCGCTTTTGCAGAGCAATCATCACAGAACGGGCTAATTTATCACGGTCAAAGGGCGTTCGGCGTCCGGATTTTTTGACGACAGTTAGCGCGCGTAACTGCACCCGTTCAAATGTCGTGAAACGTCCGCCGCATTGAGCGCAAAGACGACGGCGGCGCACGGCCGTATTGTCTTCGGCCTGACGACTATCTTTGACTTGTGTGTCTTCTGATGAACAAAATGGGCATCGCATATATGCGGATTAACACAGTTCCTCGCAGGCGGAAACACTGTAAACCCGCACGAAACCCTATTTAAGGAATGCAGGAGCGCATAATGAGTAGAATGTCGGCAAGCGAAATGAATGCGTTCTTTAAAAGCGTCTTTAAAGACCGTCCCGGGCCATGGCCATATGTGACCGAGGCCACGGATGGATACGTCAAAATTGAAATGGAAACCGGCCCCGCCAACATCAGGCCCGGCGGATACATTAACGGCCCCACCCAAATGGCAATAGCTGATCATGTGGCTTACGCTGTTATCTTCACGCAAATGGGCGCTGTCACAATGGCGCTGACATCAAATTTGAACATTGATTTTCTTCGGCCCTGCCTCGGTGACTCCCTAATTGCCGAAGGCGAAATAATAAAGCGAGGCCGAAGCCTCGCCATTATCTCTGTCACAATGCGCGGTAACCAGAACGACAAGATCTCAAGTCGCGCCACAGTGACCTATGTTTTACCCCAGTCAAAAGCTTAACCGTAAATCGGGAACCTCGCTGTCAGGGCTTTCACACGTTCGCGAACGGAAGCCTCTACTTCTGGGTTGCCTTTAGGGTTTTCCGCCAAAGCGTCTAATACCTCTGCCATCAGCAAACCAATTTCGCGGAACTCAGCAATGCCAAAACCGCGTGTGGTGCCTGCTGGGGAGCCTACGCGGATGCCTGACGTCACCGTAAATTTCTCTTTATCGAACGGGATGCCGTTTTTATTACACGTGATGTAGGCACGGCCCAGAGCTTTCTCTGCCGCATTTCCCTTCACGCCTTTCGGAGAAAGGTCGATGAGCGCCAAATGTGTATCTGTTCCGCCAGTAATAACGGCGTAGCCTGACTCAACTAAGGCTGACGCCATAGCCCGGCAATTATCAATCACGGCTTGGCTATAGGCTTTAAATTCAGGTTTCAAAGCATCGCCAAATGCGACCGCTTTACCCGCGATAACATGCATGAGCGGTCCGCCTTGTAAGCCCGGAAAAATAGCTGAGTTAAACTTCTTCGCTAGTTTCTCATCATTCGTCAGAATCATACCGCCTCTGGGACCGCGAAGTGTTTTATGAGTTGTTGTTGTCGCAACATGGGCGTGCGGGAAAGGGGATGGATGCGTTCCGCCGGCCACAAGACCTGCGAAATGGGCCATATCAACATGAAGATAGGCGCCGACCTTATCTGCTATCTCTCTGAACCGCGCAAAATCAACCTGTCGAGAATAAGCAGAACCACCGCAAATAATGAGTTGTGGTTTGTGCTCCAAGGCAAGCGCTTCAACCTGATCATAATCAATCAGATGATCGTCTTCTTTCACGCCATAGGTTACAGCGTTGAACCATTTTCCGGACATGTTGGGCGGCGCACCATGCGACAAATGTCCACCTGACGCCAAATCCATTCCAAGGATTGTATCGCCGGGTTTAAGCAGCGCCAGAAAAACACCTTGATTGGCCTGAGAACCTGAATTGGGCTGAACATTTGCGAAACCGCACTCAAAAAGCTTACACGCCCGCTCGATTGCTAACTCTTCGGCTACGTCGACATGTTGGCAACCGCCATAATAGCGTTTGCCTGGATATCCTTCAGCATATTTATTGGTAAGAACAGAGCCTTGCGCCTCTAAGACAGCTTGCGACACAATATTTTCGGAAGCAATCAACTCAATCTCTTGCTGCTGACGCGTTAACTCGTCCTGCATACTTTTATAAAGGTCCGGGTCGCGGTCTTTCAGGTTCTCTGAGAAGTAATTGGAAAGGTGAGCCGAAGCTTGATTTTCTTTGATAGCGCTCATGAGGGCGACTCCTAAAACGATGATTGGCTGTTCTTAGCTAAGCCGTTCATAGCTCGCAATAATGTTTGTGGCTGAAATCGTGGATATCACGTCGAACTGAACATGGCATCGTTCAATGGAAACAGTTAGGCGACTTGCTCACGCTTAAGCTCAAACTCGTCCCAGACGATCTCGAGGGCTTGCATCAGCTCGTTCATCATAGCGTCTGTGTGGAGCGGCCCGGGCGTGAACCGCAAACGTTCTTCACCGCGCGGCACGGTTGGGTAATTGATAGGTTGGGCGTAGATTCCGAAATCTTCAATCAAACGATCAGATATCGCTTGGCACTTGACGGGGTCCCCGACCATGAGCGGCACAATATGAGTGGGGCCATCGATGAAATTATATCCGGCTTCTCGAAAACGAGTTTTCAGAGCCGTAGCCCGTTCATGCAGGCTTATCCGTTTCTCAGGCATTAGCTTTAAAACTTTGACGCTGCGCAGTGCGCCTGCGGCTGTACTTGGGGGTATGGACGTTGTGAAAATGAATCCTGACGCCATAGACCGAATAGCATCGATAATAATCGAGTCAGCGGCTACATAGCCGCCAATCATACCGTAGGCCTTAGCCAAAGTTCCTTGAATAATATCAACACGGTGGGCAAGGTTTCTCTGCTCAGTGATACCGCCGCCTGTTTCGCCGTATAGCCCGACAGCATGAACTTCATCGATGTAAGTCAGAGCGTTATACTTATCGGCCAGATCACAAATCTCTTTAATAGGAGCAATATCCGCGTCCATGGAATAGACGCTTTCAAACGCAATCATTTTTGGTTGATCTAGCGGGACGGACTGTAATTTAGCTTCCAAGTCAGCTAGATTATTATGAGCAAAAATTTGCTTCTCGCATTCGCCTACCTTTTGAGCCCGTTGAATACCTGAAATCATTGACGCGTGGTTTTTTTCATCTGAAAAAATAACGAGACCGGGTAAAATCTTACTCATTACCCCAAGCGTCGCTTCATTAGCGACGTAACCGGACGTCAAAACCAATGCCTTTTCTTTTTTGTGTAAATCGGCCAGTTCGGATTCGAGTTGTACGTGATAGCGCGTGGTACCGGAAATATTACGCGTGCCGCCTGAGCCTGTACCAGCTGTGTCGACGGCTGATTTTACGGCTTCAACGATACATTCCATTTGTCCCATGCCAAGATAGTCATTGGAACACCACACTGTTATTTCTTTTTCATCCCGGCCTTCCCGAAACCATGTCGCTTTTGGAAACTCGCCTTTTTTGCGGCGAATATCTCGGAAAATACGGTAACGACCTTCGCTGCGGACGTTTTGAACCGCCTCTACGAAATATCGTTTGTAGTCATTAGACATTAGCCTGCTCCGTTTGATTGAGCCTTAATTCAAAAAGAGACAAATTGCTATCATTAAAGCACGCTGTTATGTCGCATAACTAACTGACCATTATAGCATATCAAAAGTGTCTTACATTTAGGCCCTAAACGGACTAAATTTGAATGGTTTATAATGGGCTATGTTGAAGAGCGAGATGAAGGCATAATGAGACAGTTTCCACAAACACGTCTGCGCCGTACACGTCAGGCCGATTGGGTCAGACGGCTCGTGCGGCAAAACAAACCCAGTGTGAATGATTTGATCTGGACACTCGTTATCACTGACTCAGATGACAAAGAAACGCCCGTCCCTAGCCTACCGGGTGTATCGCGCTTGAATATCAAAGCCTTAATTGAAAAGGCAAAAAAGGCCGAATCGCTTGGGATTCCAGCGATTGCGCTCTTCCCCCATATCAACCCTGCCTCCAAAGACAGCCAAGCAACCGAAAGCTTGAACGAAAACGGGTTGGTTCCACGCGCTGTTGCGGCGGTCAAAGCAGAAGTGCCCGATATTGGCATTATCGTTGATGTCGCTCTCGATCCCTATACAGATCACGGCCATGACGGATTGATGCAGGGGCACAGTGTAGACAATGACAGTACATTGGACGTGCTCGCTGAAACGGCGATTATTCTTGCGAAAGCAGGCGCAGACATTGTTGCGCCCTCAGACATGATGGATGGCCGTGTTGGGGTCGTGAGGCAAGCTCTTGATTCGCATCTCTTTTCGGACCTTCCTATAATGTCTTATGCCGCGAAATATGCCTCGGCATTTTATGGGCCTTACAGGGACGCGATTGGAACTAATTCTGCCTTAAAAGGAGACAAACGAACATATCAGATGGATCCGCTCAACCGGGACGAAGCGTTACACGAAGTGGCTTTGGACATTAGGGAGGGTGCGGATATGGTTATGGTTAAACCTGGTTTGCCCTATCTTGATATCATTAGAGATATAAAATCAGAATTTGCTATGCCGACATTTGCCTTTCAGGTCAGCGGCGAATACGCCATGATCAAAGCTGCTGATGAAAACGGCTGGATAGATGGTCACCGCGTGATGATGGAAACACTCAGCAGTTTCAAACGTGCCGGTTGTGACGGTGTTTTGACTTACTTCGCAGCGGATATGGCCGAAGCCATTCTAACAACGCAAACGTAAAGAAACGCGCTCAAGATAGAGCCTTAATCAAAGACGATGTATCCCAACGCCCGCCGCCCATTTTCTGGACCCTCGCATATCTATCCTGCACATCCTCGACCAAAGGCAGGGTAACCCCTTTTTCTTTCGCTGTGTCTAAAACAATGCCCAAATCCTTACGCATCCAATCAACAGCAAATCCGAAATTAAATTCCCCTTTCGCCATTGTCAGCGCTCGATTATCCATTTGCCAACTTTGTGCGGCCCCTTGGCCAATCGCTTCTAGAACCGTTTCCATGTCCAAGCCCATTTCGTTGGCAAAAAAGACACCTTCCGAAAGCCCTTGTAAAATACCCGCGATACAGATTTGATTGATCATTTTTGTCATCTGACCCGAGCCGCTGGGACCAATGAGCGTGCAGGCTTTGGCATAGGCCTGCATAATCGGCAGAGCCTTTTCATAGGCACTTTTGTCACCACCGCACATCACACTAAGCTGACCATTTACGGCGCCCGCCTCTCCTCCAGAAATCGGCGCATCAACAAAATTTAACCCCGCCTGCCCAGCACTCTCATAGCATTTCTGAGCACAATCAGAGGACGCGGTAGTGTGGTCAACGATAATGGCTCCCGCTTTCGCAACATTCCAAACTTGTTCCGTGACCTCAAACACATCTTTATCTTCGCCCAAACACAGAAAAACGAAGTCAGCCCCACGGACCGCATCTGCGATTGTATCAGCGGTCTTTCCTTTGTAGCCCTCGCCCCACTCCTTCGATTTTATCGCGGTACGATTCCAGACCGTAACGCTGTGGCCTGCCGCCAGCAAATGCCCCGCCATTGGGTATCCCATCACACCCAAGCCCAAAAATGCACAATTCACCAAAATTCAGCTCCACCCTTAATGTTTCCGGTCGAATAAAAAACTAAATGCGACCTAATCACAATTTTCCTCTTGCTTTCTAAGGGTTAGTCTCTTCATGTAAAGCCGTGATAAATCAGAGAAAAACAATATATTGATATGGCTGATTTAAGTTTCTTTTCGTCAAGCCTTTGGCCAATGATGGCGACCTTTGTCATCGTCCTTATAGCCGTGTATTTCTACGTCAGAGAAACTTTCTCGATAGAAGTCGTATCAGTCGGCGTGATTGTCACGCTTTTGCTGTTTTTCTCATTCCCAAACCTGAACCTCACCTCATCTCTGACGAATTCCGATTTGCTTTCAGGCTTTGCTGCGCCAGCGCTTATTGCGATTATGGCGCTTTTGGTAGTCGGACAGGGATTATTCCAAACAGGAGCACTTGAAGGACCAATAAATTCAATCAATAAAGCCTTGGATACTGATCCAAAGAAAACGCTGTTAATTGTATTTGTCGGAGCATTTGCAATTTCCATGTTTATGAACAACACGCCCGTCGTTGTGATGTTTATTCCAGTTCTTGCCGCCATGGCATCTCGTATGAAAACCTCGACATCACGCTATATGATGCCACTCTCATTCCTTTGCATTTTGGCGGGTATGACAACACTTATCGGGTCTTCGACGAACCTCCTAGTCAATGATGTTTTGCAAAGAACAACTGATTTCTCTCTGTCCTTCTTCACTCAATTTATTCCGGGTATGGCTCTTGCGGCCATCGGGGCTGCTTATATTATTTTGGCGGCGCCCCATCTCATTCCGGAACGCAAGGATATGGAGACGGAAATGACCGATACAGGGCGGCAATATATCGCCCAGATTCAAGTCACTCGCGACCACCCTCTAATCGGAGTAGAGCCGGTCGCGGGACTTTACACAAAATTAAAAGACGTGACCGTACGGATGATACAACGCGGGGAACAGTCTTACCTGCCGCCTTTTGATGTAACACTCCAAACTGGCGATGTTTTAATCGTCGCCGCGACACGCAAGTCATTATCCAAACTCCTATCCTCACGCCCTGCATACTTGAAAGGCATGCTAAGCATAACGGGGTTTGATGACGGAGAACGAGATGCTGATAAACAAGGCACTATCGTCATTAGCGAAGCTGTAATCGCTCCGGGCTCGCGAATGATTGGCCGCAATATTGAACAAATCGGCTTTCGCCGCCAAACCAACTGTCTCGTCTTGGGCATTCAGCGCCGTTCAAGAATGATCCGCACTCGGATGCTCGATATACGGCTCGAAGCGGGTGATGTTTTACTTGTTTTTGGTTACGACAAGGATGTCGGGCGACTGAGGAACAACCGCGACATTCTTCTAATGGACTGGTCTAAGACCGAGCTCCCCGACATTCGAAAATCTATCACTGCTCGTATAATTTTTGCAGTCACAATTGCGGCGGCGGCCTTTGGCATTCTACCCATAGAAACTGCAGCCTTAACCGGTGCCTTAGCTATGATTCTGACAGGCTGCTTAAACATACGTCAAGCCATACGCGCCATGGACATGCGTATTTTCCTTTTGATTGGGGCCGCCTTTGCTATGGGGCTAGCTCTGGAGGCGACAGGCGGCGCGAACTTTATTGCGCAGGGTGTCGTCGCAACCTTTATGCCTTACGGGAACCAAATCTTGATTTCGGCTATCTTCCTGATTGTCGCTGTCATGACGAATATCATCAGCAATAGTGCCACTGCCCTGCTATTTTCCCCGATTGCCCTGTCTGTCAGTGCGCAAACGGGTATTGATCCAATTGCTATGGTGTTGACGGTAATATTCGCGGCGAATTGCTGCTTTGCAACCCCTATAGCTTACCAAACGAATTTGCTCGTTTTGGGCCCCGGACATTACAAGTTCTCGGACTTTGCCCGCTTTGGATGTCCGTTAATTGTCATCATATGGCTCAGTTATAGTTTTATGGTGCCGTTATTTTTTCAATTGTAATTTGAAACCAGTTTTCTAGAGATAAGAAATGAGTCATGTCTTCGACCCGAATAGACTTCAATTTTACCTCACCATCCCGGGGCCGTGCCCCTATTTACCGGGACGATTAGAGCGCAAAATATTTACACAACTCGACCCGTTGAACGGCCCCCACCTGAATAATTACCTAACCCATGCAGGATTTAGGCGGTCTCAGAACGTAATATACCGCCCAGCCTGTGAAACCTGCCGAGAGTGCCGCTCTTTAAGAGTTAAAGTCGATGAATTTAAACCCGGCAAACGTTTTCGACGCATCAAGAATAAAAACGCTGACCTTACGAAAACAGTCTGCGATTCTCTAGCGACGCGAGAACAGTTTGATCTATTGAAACGGTATCTGACAACGCGCCATATCAAAGGCGGAATGGCCGATATGGACTTTGACCGTTATGAAATGATGGTTGAGGATTGCGCGTCTGAAACCGAAATTATTGAATATCGATCAAATGACAAGACATTAGTCGCAGCCATTTTAATCGACCGTTTAACCGATGGGCATTCTTTGGTATACAGCTTTTTCGACCCTGATTTAAACAAACGTTCGCTCGGGAATTTGATGATATTAGACGAGATTGAACGGTGTCACCTTTTTGGGCTCCCATTCTTGTACCTAGGATATTGGGTACCAGGTAGCCCCAAGATGGATTACAAGGCTGGCTTCCAACCCTCAGAAGTTCTTAGTCACCGAGGATGGATTTCAATGAGCGATATGAACACTCAATCGCATTTACGGGAAGCGTTATAATGAAACGCCGCGATTTGGT
>CAZMEN010000032.1:24590-30101 GCA_964565335.1 uncultured Algimonas sp.
CGCTTGCAATTGGTGCGGGCACATTAGGCGCGCTGACAAAGACGAATGTTAGCGGTAGACAGGCGGCACCAGCGAAATCCGACTTAACCTCTCCCAATATTTCTCAAAACAGACGGCAGTTAAAGCTTGCCACGTCATGGCCCAAAGACTTTCCGGGACTGGGTATAATGCCTGTAACCATTGCAAAAGCCGTCAGCGAGATGACGGATGGAAGATTGGATATAAAAGTCTATGCCGCAGGGGAGCTAGTTGGAGCTTTGGAATGTTTCGGCGCGACGTCGACTGGGGCGGCGGATATGTATCACGCAGCTGAATATTACTGGCAGGGTAAAACTAAGGGTTTCAGCTTTTTTACAGCCGTTCCGATGGGCATGACAGCGACCGAACTTATGGGATGGATTGACCATGGAGGCGGGCAAGCTCTGTGGGAAGACCTTTCTTCTGATTTCAACATCAAAGCTTTTCAGGCGGGCAATACAGGCCATCAAACAGGCGGTTGGTTTAAAAAAGAAATCAACTCTGTCGAAGATTTCAAGGGTTTGAAAATCCGTATGCCGGGATTGGGCGGCGATGTCATCCGTGCCTTGGGCGGGGCAGCCGTCAACTTGCCAGGTGGAGAGATTTATCAGGCGCTGCAATCTGGCGCCATTGATGCCACGGAATGGGTCGGCCCGTGGAATGATCTAGCTTTTGGGTTTTACCGCGAAGCGCCGTATTATTATGCGCCGGGCTTCCACGAACCGGGCGCGTCTTTGTCGCTCGGCATCAATATAGACGTGTGGAATAGCTTTTCCGCCTCCGATAAGGCGATTATTCGTTATGCCTGCAAAAGCACCAATGATCTGAGTTTGGGAGAATATAACTATAGGAATGCTCTTGCCCTTAACACTCTTAGAAATGAGCATGGGATCGAACCTAGAACTTTGCCGGATGACGCTTTGAAACAAATGGGAGAAGCCAGCCAAGATGTTCTCGCGGGCCTCTCCTCATCAGACCCAAAAACAGCCGCGATTTATCAGAGTTTTTCCAAGTCTCTGAAATTACAACGTCCTTGGACCGAAATGTCAGATGGGGCCTTTATTCGCGCACGGACACTATCGGATTAAACTGTGGATACTGAACTCGTTCATATGCTCGGGCGGGCTTTACAATTTATTGGGTGGGCCTTTTTACCAGCACTTTTATTACCCTTTATCGTTCTTACGACAGGCCGCTTCTTTGGCGTATCTCGTGCTATTATTAACGTAATAGACAACGCCATCTCAACCTTGGGCGAAGCAGCGAAATGGGTCATGCCGCTCATGGTCATTTCAGTTGTTATCGCCGTCATGGCTTTGTCAATTTATGGCGTGTCATCAATTTGGTGGGACGAAAGTGCCATATACCTTCACGCTATCGGGATATGCCTCGGGGTTGCGCCCACATATCTGGCAGCTCAACACGTCAAGGTCGATATTTTTTACGAGAAATTCACGCCGAAAACGCGGGCCTTAGTCGAACTTTGCGGGTTTTACGGATTATTGCTCCCTGTCTGCATCGCCGTCATATGGCGCTCACAAAGCTTTGTCGCCTTTGCATGGCAGAGTTTTGAAGGATCCTCTAACAGTCAAGGTATACAAGGACTCTATCTTTTGAAAACGGCCCTATCCGTAATGTTTGTTTTATTGCTCGTTCAAGGTTTATCGACGGCTTTACGAGCAGCCTTGCAATATAGACAAGGTTCACCCGTCCCTATGGCTCCTCATTCGAGCTTTGCTTTCTTAGACAAATCGTCTGATTTATCATGAGCCTGCCTGAACTTCTCGCTATTTCTATGTTCGTCTTCGCCTGCGGCGCGTTGATGATGGGATATAGCGTCGCCTTCACACTTGGGGGCGTCTCATTAGTCTTCGCTGCGATTGGTATTCTGACGGGGCAATTTGATCTTATTTTCTTGCTGTCTCTGCCTGGCCGTATTTTTCCGATTTTAACACGAGAGATATTACTCGCTGTTCCCCTCTTCGTTTTTATGGGGGTCATGCTTGAAAAATCACGAATTGCGGAGGACCTGTTAGAGAGCATGGGAGAACTGCTTGGCACGGTACGGGGTGGTATGGGGGTTTCCGTTATTTTCGTAGGCGCATTACTCGCCGCCTCCACGGGAATCGTCGGAGCAACGGTCGTAACGATGGGCTTAATCTCTTTACCAACACTTTTACGGCGCGGATATGACCCAGCTTTAGCGTCAGGCGCCATAGCCGCGTCCGGCACACTCGGCCAAATCATCCCGCCCTCTATCGTTCTCGTAATTTTAGGGGATCAAATCTCTAATGCTTACCAAGAAGCGCAGCGCAGTTTTGGGTTAGAAGAAACAGGCGTTGTCTCAGTGGGCGACCTTTTCGCGGGCGCATTGTTGCCGGGTCTAATTCTTGTCTTAGCCTATGCAGCTTACATCGTTATTGTGGCCATACGCTCGCCTGAAAAAGCGCCAGCCTTCCGCCACGCAGATACAAATATCAAACGCGCACTAATAAACTCTGCCAAGTCTATGTTGCCGCCAATCGGGCTTATCATCGCCGTTTTAGGCTCAATTTTGTCAGGCTATGCCACACCAACACGCGGGGCCGCTCTCGGCGCATTAGGGGCGGTTCTTCTAGCCGCTTATAAAACTACGGGTAATGACCTCATCAAAAAGCTGATTTTATGGGGAAGTTTGGCTCTAGCCGGTCTCTTTGCCCTCGATATCATTGGGTTTGACCTAAGGCTTAACATTCAAGACCGTACACCGCTCACGCAGAGTGTTCTTTACATCTCTTTTGCTTTAGCAGCCCTGAGCCTCATCGGGAGTGTGACCGGGTTTGCCTCGTTACAGAAACAAAAAGACCTCGCTCCGGTTTCGCGTTCGACCCTGCACATTACGTCTATGGTGTTTCTTATCTTGATTTGCGCCACCATATTCAGCCTCGTTTTCAGAGGGTTCGGCGGCGACGAAATGGTTGCCCATTGGCTAAACAGAGCCCCCGGAGGGGTGTGGGGTGCTTTTACTCTTGTTATGATTGTCATGTTTATTTTGGGGTTTTTCCTGGATTTTATAGAGATAACTTTCGTAGTGGTGCCATTGGTTGCCCCGCCATTACTGGCGGCAGGGATTGACCCAATCTGGTTGGGTGTTGTTATGGCTTTAAACTTGCAGACAAGTTTTCTAACGCCACCTTTTGGTTTTGCCTTATTTTATTTGCGCGGCGTCGCCCCGCCCGAGGTCTCTACACCACATATCTATAGAGGCGTCTTGCCATTCATTGGCTTACAAATCGCGATTATTGCATTGGTCATTGCTGTCCCCAAAATAGCAACAGCTCTCCCACATCATTTCTATGGCTGAATAGCCGCTGATGCAAATCTACTCTTGCAAGCCAATCGATTTAACGGCACATTCAAAAAGATATTATTTGGGGGACATCTAATGACTACACTATTCGTTATCATCGGTATCATCGTCGTTATTGGCGCGATTATCGTTGGCATTTATAACCGCCTTGTGGCCTTGCGCCAAACAACCAATCAAGCCTGGTCTGACATAGAAGTTCAACTCAAACAACGACAAGACCTCGTTCCACAACTCGTCAGCACTGTGAAAGGCTATGCAGCGCATGAAAAGGACACTTTTGAAGAAGTTGTCCAAGCTCGTAGTGCCGCTGTGAATGCGAATTCCGTAAAGGGACAAGCTCAAGCCGAAGGCATGCTTAGCGCCGCTTTGGGCAAGCTTTTCGCACTCGCTGAAGCCTATCCGGAGCTAAAAGCCAACACGAACTTCCTTCAGTTACAAGATCAATTAGCTGATGTTGAAAACAAGATCGCCGCCTCTCGCCGGTTTTATAACAATGCTGTGCAGGAGTATAATACAGGACGCGAACAGTTCCCGGCCGTTTTGATTGCAGGACCCTTTGGTTTTAAAGAACGTGATTTCTTTGAAGCTCCTGAAGGACGCGAGGCGCTACAAACGCCCCCTGTTGTCGACTTCAGCTAAGATTGAAACAGGCGTAAGCTCGTGCTGAAAGCCTATGGCTTAAAAACACATATTTGGAATAATAATTTGCGCAGCATTTTGCTGCTCATCTTTTTTCCTATTCTCCTATTGTGTCTTGCTTACGCCCTTGTCCTTCTCTGGTTGGGCTTCACATCAGAACAAAGCATTGCAGATGGGTTGGCTTATGCCGCTTACTCCATGCCCAAAACTGCACCTATTGCTTTGGGCGCGGCAGGGGCGTGGTTCACAGTCGCTTTTTTTTCCCATCAAGCCATTATCGATATGGCGACAAAGTCTAAGTCATTAAGTGTATCGGATGAACCTCGCGCTTACCGCCTGCTCGAGAATCTCTCAATTACACGCGGTGAAACAATGCCTAAGCTGAAAGTGATTGAAACTCCCGTCTTAAATGCCTTTGCCAGCGGTATTCGCGATAAAAACTATACAGTCACGCTCACACGAGGGCTTTTAAACGAATTGGATGATGAAGAGTTGGAAGCTGTCATCGCACATGAGTTGTCTCATATCCGACACAAAGACGTGCGTATGCTCATCATTGCAATTATCTTCGTAGGCATATTCGCTTTTATAGGTGAAAGTGTTGTCCGCGGTGTTTTCCGTACAAACCTCCCCCGGTCCGACCATCATAGACGCAGCGGAGGCGGGAATGCGGGAGCTCTTATCTTTTTCGCTCTTGCTCTTATTGCTGTCACATATCTTATTGCAATTTTGATCCGTTTTTCACTATCAAGGAAACGAGAGTATTTGGCGGATGCGGGAGCGGTGGAACTAACAAAAAATCCAGATGCTATGATACGGGTTTTGCAAAAGCTGTCCGGAAACGCCGAATTGAAAAATGTCCCCGACGAAATACGCGAAATGGCACTCCATAACCCTCGCATTGGTCTAGCTGGAGCTTTTGCTACGCATCCGCCGATTGAAAAGCGTATTGAAGCAATCGTTAAGTATGGCGGCGGACGCGTAGGAACGCAGAGTCGACCCGCAAGGCATTCAAGAACTAACTCGCCCAGCAATTCGACCAAACAGAAGACACAATACCGTGAGCGGCCTAATCCTTGGCACGGTAAACAATAGCTTTTTTTGACTACACCTGTTACCAACCCTCAAATTTCAAATCGGGAGACACTTAAACGTGACATTTTTTAAGCCAACAACATTACTCGCTAGCGCCGCTATGGCCCTCACCCTTGCCGCTTGTCAGGCGGCCGATAAAGGTTCTGATGCCGCCAAAAGCACCATTGATGCCATGAAGAACATCACGCTTCCTGCAGGCGTTACTCTCGTGGAAACGGTCAAAAAAGGGGCCTCAGACGAAGTCGTAATTCCCTACTCCAAATACAAGCTGGACAATGGCCTCACTGTTGTCTTGCATGAAGATAAATCTGATCCTCTCGTCCATGTCGACGTCACCTATCACGTCGGCTCAGGCCGCGAAGAACCAGGCCGTTCCGGTTTCGCGCATTTCTTCGAACACATGATGTTCC
>CAZMEN010000033.1:0-29743 GCA_964565335.1 uncultured Algimonas sp.
AAATCGGACGGGACGCATTGGGTATACAGTTTGATGATATCATCGACGCCACGCGGGGCCGTATTGGTAATCGTGAAATTCTATTAGCAGGAACAAACAATTATCTGGGTTTGACCTTTGACGAAGACTGCATGAACGCGGCTAAAAAGGCTGTTGATGATCACGGAACAGGCACCACTGGGAGCCGCGTGGCAAATGGTAGTTATGTTGAACATATTGACTTGGAAAACGCGCTCGCAGAGCATTTGGGAATGCCGTCCTGTGTCGTCTTTACAACGGGCTATCAAACGAATTTATCGGCGATTTCTGCTCTTGCCGGAGATAAAGATGTAATCTTTATGGATGCGGACGCACATGCTTGTATTATCGATGGAACGCGTTTGACGGGGGCCTCAACGATACGGTTTCGTCACAATTCCCCAGAAGATTTGGATAAACGCCTGAAGCGCCAAGGAGAGATTGATGGCGGTCATGCCTTAGTTGTTATTGAAGGCATGTATTCAATGTTTGGAGATATTGCGCCTGTTGACGAATTTGTCGATGTTACTCACCGCCACGGAGGATATCTCTTTATTGATGAGGCGCATTCTTATGGCGTGTTTGGACCGACGGGCTGCGGGATTGCCGAAGAACAGGGAGTGCTGGATAAAGTTGACTTTATTTCCGGTACGTTTTCAAAAAGCTTGGCCTCAGTCGGGGGATTTTGTGCGTCTAAACACCCCGAGTTTGAAATTACCCGTAAAGTTATGCGCCCTTACATGTTTACCGCCTCGGCTACACCGTCAAATATTTCTGCCGCAAGAGCCGCAGTCGAAAAGGTAAAGACTGGAGATCATCTTCGCCGAAATTTAAAAGACCGCGCGAAACAGTTGCACGCAGGGCTTAAAGAACTTGGCTACGACCTTTGTGCTGACCCGAGTCCGGTCATAGCGGCTCGCCGTCCAAATGAAGCTGTCGCGGCTATGGAATGGAATTGGCTCGTGGATAATGGACTTTATGTGAACTTGGCTGTGCCGCCCGGAACGCCGCAAAGCTCTAGCTTATTGCGTATTAGCCTGTCTGCGGCTCATACAGAAGCCGATGTTAAGCAGATTATCGACACGTTTGGCGCCATGAAAAACGCACAAGGTGAGATGATGGCGGCTATGAGCGCCAAACTAGCGGCCGAATAAAAACAAGGCGGTATAAAGCTTACCGAAATGCGCCTAAGCGCCAAAGTTTCCATCCCATAATTGGGGCTGTTAACATTGGATGGTTTCGTTGAAACTCTGTGGGTTTGAAATCGACACCTGAGTGGTTTTTCAATTTACGTAAAACGTAATGTAGGCCGCCTTCAAAAGTTAGTGCGCCATGGGCTACCCGTAATATTGACCGAGGCTTTCCTCTGAATCGCCGCCAAAACCACCGCCTTTTCAAGTTTTTAACGCCCTCGGAAGAAAGCGTATAACGATTGTCTTCGTTAGCCTTCCCAAATAGAGCGTCAGAGAGATTTTTATAGCGATCAATAAAGCGTTCGACAATTTCTGTTGAACGCCCTACCGAGCTCTCAGGGCGCAGTTCTGTTCGATAGCTTTCGTAAAATCCACGGCCCCAAATTTCTGCCGCTGTAGCATTTGGGGCGACAAGCGGGGCAGACTGACTAGCCATATAACGAACGGCTTTTGCGCGGGCTTGATAGACGCGCTCGGCGACAACGTTATCTCGGGCTCTCATAAGGACGCAGGGCTGTGAGAACCTTCCCCATACCTGAGAGTGAAAAGAGTCTTTGCCAGCCCGCTTTTCAAACTCTTTCAATGACATAATGGAGTATTTGCAAGTTGATGTAATGCCATTTCTGTTATTTTCTAGGTAATAAACAGCGGGTGGGATAGTTTTGTTAAGCCATGCACGCAGCGCCGTTTTATGTACCTTTCTGTAACTATCAACAAGAACGTAAAAATCTAACATTTTCGCCGGATTTTCAATTTCCCGGAGAGATGAGCCGTAATAGATAAACGCCATAACTCGTCCGGGGTGACGCGCTTCTATTTCATCTAGAACGGCGTTAACACGAGCTGGTGGGTCAAGCTTTTCCGAGCGGATAATGTCCAGCACAGTGTCTGATTTTGGAAGCGGGGAGCCCATTATGCCGCGCGCCAAAAGCGAACGGGGCGAGAGGCGCATAGCCTTAATTTCTTCCCTTTTGTTTCTAGAAAGTCGCCATCAAGCACTGTTGGGGCTTTCGTGCGTAAATTTAGCCTATCGATGTTGTGACTATGAAAGCCGTCATGCGCTCGATTGTGTTTCCGTCCCATCCAAAGCCCAGCAACGTTACGGCCGAGTTTGCGGCTGCCAGATTCGGCCCATGTCATGCGTAAAGGGGCCTCTTCCTTGCCCCAAAAGGGGTCTAGGCCAAGCATAAGGGTGGGTAGAGTGGTGATTACTGTCCCTAGTGCTTTACCTTTATGTTTAAAAATTGTTTGGCCCCCAATATTTGCACGCATCTTATGCTTTGAGGGAGGCATAAGATCGGATTGATTACCTGTAACGGCTTTTAACACAGCGCCGACAACAGCAGTTCCGCCGCCAACACCTTTTTTGTTTAGTTTTTCTTGAGCAAATTTACTGACATGAGGCAGGGCACCCGTAGAAAACAAAAAACCAAACAACCGATCATCAATAGATACAGAGTCTTTTATACTGATTTGAACGAGTGGTATTTCAATTTCAGAAATATTCCCGTTTTGAATGGCTTTCATATCTTGGAATGTCTTCAGCCCTAAATTGCGAGCTATTTGATTGGTTGTCCCGCAGGGCAAAATTGAAACAGCAGGCAACGGCTGTTTGTCCTCATAAGCGTTAAGCAAATCGGTCATAACTGTGCGCACAGTGCCGTCTCCGCCTTCAATCAATATATGTTTGATATCACTCTGTGCAGCGCGGCGTAATAGGGGCGGTAAATCTGATTTATCTTGAGAAATATGGTGCTGACTACCGGAAGGTAGAGTTGTCACGTCAATCTTTGGCCCTTTTAAAGAGACAGCTCGGGCTTTTGCATTGGAAATAGCCAATACTGCCTGTTCAGTATTTTTGCGTCTGGTAGTTTGAAGCACGTTGCTGCCTCATAGGCTTTCCGTGCGAACTAACATGAACGCACCAAAAAGGCCAAATAAAGCCAGTGGGAAAGTAATTGCTGTAATGACGGCGATACCGCCTGATGTCGCAAATGTTGCCATCGCGCCGTCAATGATAAGGAAGATGAAGCCCATAGTAATCCCCAATATCAAAGCTTTGTCACCTGTATCCTCGCGTCCTGTGCGTTGCATGAGTGGTACGCAGCAAACGAGCAATATCAATGCGGCAAGAGGGCGTGTCAGCCTATGAGCATGCCAAAAGCTATAGGCAAAGCGCGGCTTGGAGCCAGAATTACCCTTCTCACTGAAATTACGCATTTCAGATAAAGAAATGTCACGGGGTTCAGCCGCCAGACGCGCAATAGATTTGGGGGTTTGCTTTGTATCCCAAACACGCGGTGACGCATCCCGAAGCGCACTTCTTTTTTCACCGTCGGAGCCCTCTAATGTAAGAATTTGAACATTGCCCAAATCCCATTGTTCATTGTTATAAGACGCTGTTTCCGCCCAGATAACCGATGTCACGGTTCCTGTTTCATTGCGCTCAAATATCTGAATGTCTCCTAGCGTCTCGAAACTCACTCTCTGGGTGGCTCTGACGATATTTCTATTGTCTTCCAGCCATAGCGGATTTTCGGAAGTGATATTTTTGACCTTATACTCACCAATACTCCATGCTTGTAGCGCGCGAACCGCTGGAGGCATGGCGAAATCGATTAAGGTGATTGATGTTAACCCCGCCCCCAAAAGAACGGGAGTAAGAAGTAAAATTTGTTTTGGAGCGGATATACCAAAGCCTAATAGGGCCACTAATTCATGTTGACGGATGAGTTTCACGAAGACGAGAAGAACCGCAACGACTAATGTGAACATAAAAATGCGATCAAAAATAACGGGGGCTCTTAAAAGCATGTAACGGAAAGTGCCAGAAAACCCTTCACCACTGGCAACGATATCCCCGCCATTGGCTAAGCTATCAAGCAAGCCGATTAGTACCAAAAAGCCAAAGACTGTCGTTAGCCAAGTGAAGAGAAAAGTTTTGGAGAGGTAAAGCCCGAATTTAAGCACTTTCAACTCCAGCGAGTTTCAATCTTAAATCTGAAATGCGTTTGATGATGCGGGCTTGGTAATGTGCGACTTGCTGCGCAAATGCGGTGAGGGGAGGTTGTCCCATCTTGAAAGCGCTTTTCCAGAAAATATACGCTGCAAAAAGTGCAACGACTACGATTATGGACCAAATGCCAAGCCAAGGCGGAATTTTTCCAGAGGCACCGAGACTTTGCCCGAATTCTAAAGCTTTCTGAAGAGATACTAGAAATACGACACCTATAAATATACCGGCAGAAGAAGGGTTCCGTCCGTAATTTAGTCCGAAGGGGACAGCTATAAATGGCAAAATAAGAAGTAGTACCGCTCGGCCTGCACGAAGGTGCAGGGCGGCATTATTCGTCTCTTTGGTCAAAGTGTCATAAACGGTTCCTTTTCTATTTTTAAAAAGCTCAACCGATGTCAGTTCTCGTACATCATCGCCTCGCGGGCGGAACATCTGTTCTGAGCCGACACCAGTGATTGTGGCGCTGTCAAATGTTAAATCGCCGTCAATTTGCTGTCCATTTTCGATTTGTTTAGCCTTTCTCGAAGACAGCTGGAGTATAGGTTCATTTGTCTCTTCTTTGACAATTAGTCGTCCTTCACTCGCGGTTGTTATTCGAAAGCCGGTTTGTTCGCCGCTACGGTCATTTTCCGCTTCATATATAAAAATCGGGCCAATAGCCGCGCCCGGCAGATCTGTCCCAGCGAAAAACGTACGGTCGCCGACCGTTGTAAATGTACCTTCTCTTAAGGCTGCTGTAAAACTCTGTTGTTTTACTACATTGACGAGTTGGCGATAATTATATCGCCCTACGGGCTGCATATACCCTTCAATGAACAAAGTAAGTCCGGCCAATATTGTGGCCAAAATCAAGAACGGTTTTGTCATGTGGAAGAGTGATATGCCCGCGCCCAAGGCAGCCGTCAGTTCACTGGACCGTGAAAAACGATCGATTGTGATAATCGTCCCCAAAAGTAAAGCCATGGGGACCGCCATACCCAAATAATGCGGAAGCAGATTATAGATCATGCGAGTGGCATCGGCCGCCGGATCAGAAGAGTTTGAAACGATTTCAAAAATCCGCAAGAGGCGTTCCAAAAGCAAGACGCAACATGCGAAAACGACTAACCCACCAATGCTAATGGCCGCGCGCTTCATAAGGTATCGGTTCAGCCGTCCAAGCATATATCTGCTGTTAATCCTTTACTCTTATCCCGCCATCCCCATATTCAGTTTAGGTTAGGGCAGAAACTGTAAATAACTTTTGTAACGCTTAATAAGGGCAGATCGTGAAAGCAAACCTAGTTGACAGATTTTTTCGCGAATTCTTTGTAATAATCGCGATGGTTGCGACTTTTACTCTCGCGCCCTCTCTTGCCTCTGCTGCAGATAATAAAGATGAAGAAGAGCAGGATATTGTGTCGGATGTTGCTCTCGCGACGGGTTTAAACCTGTTTGAGCGTGATAAAGCCGATATTTGTGTAGAAAACAGCCTTCAAATCCGTGCCACGGTGACAGGTGTGACGGCAAAAGGGATTCTAAAGTTAGAGCTTTTTGGCGAAGAAGATTTTTTAAAGAAAAAAGGCAAGCTGCGTAAAATTCGGGTTCCAGCCGAGGAAGGGTCTCAACGCGTTTGCATAAACATACCCCGCCCCGGGTCCTATGCAGTCGTTGGGTACCATGATCGAGATGGTAATCGTAAGCTGAAGAAGGGGTGGAATTTTAAGCCAAAAGAGCCTTACGGTCTCTCTAACAACCCGGTTATCAAATCTTTGCGCCTTCCGAAATATTCTGAAACATCATTTGATGTGCCCCTAAACGGTAGCGATATTGTTATTAATTTGGTTGACCTCAATGCCGATGATTAGCAAAGCCGCAAAAGAATAAACATTTCGGCCATGCGCTCACAGGCGCTTTAGAGGAAGCAGAGTGACAGCGTCTTATACTATCAAAATTGTTGAGACAGAGGCCGAGAAGAAAACCTTTCTTGATTTACCGTATGCGTTATATGGCGACGACCCTGTTTGGCGCGCTCCGTTACGTTTCGAACGCGCTGAACAACTCAACCCTAAAAAAAATCCGGGCGCACCTGTTAATCGGGTGATGTTTTTGGCGTATGAAAATCAACGGGCGGTAGGAAGAATCGCGGCTTTTACCAATTTTCATCACGACAATCACATTTCTGACAATGCAGGATTTTTTGGATATTTTGATACAATCGAAAATGCAGCTTTACAGAGCTTACTACTGAATGCGGCCGAAGTTTGGTTGGCTGAACAGGGTCGGTCTCGCATGGTTGGCCCCGCACAGTGGAGCGTGAACGAAGAATGCGGGCTTTTAATCGATGGGTTCGAAACCCCACCTGTTGTAATGATGCCGCATGGACGCCATGATTACCAAACGGCCTTGGAGACTTTTGGTCTCTCTAAGGCGGTTGATATGTATGCGTTTCAAGCGGAATTGGCGGCGGGGTATCCGCGTACTCGATTTCTTCAATCCTTGCTGAAATATGCGACCTCCAACGCGTCGATTACTTGGCGTAGTTTGGATATGTCTAAATTCAGAGAAGAAGTTGATCTCGTCATGGATATTTTTAATGACGCATGGTCAGAGAATTGGGGCTTTGTCCCATTTTCTGATGAACAAATCAGTCATATGGCGAAAGAGATTAAACCATTGATTTTCAAAGAGGGGTTGTGGATAGGCTACATTAACGACGAAGCCGCAGCCTACATCTGGATGATTCCTGATTTGAACGAATTGACGCAAGGACTGAACGGTAAACTTTTGCCTTTTGGGTGGGCTAAACTTGCTTGGAGACTCAAGGTGAAGGGGGCCAAGCAGGCCCGAATTCCCCTCATGGGGCTTAGAAAGGCCCACCAAAACACCCGAAAAGGTTTGGCGCTAGTCGCGCAACTTTGCGAGACGGTTTTTGCCGCAGGACGGGATAGAGGGTTCACTCATTGTGAGCTGTCTTGGATATTAGAAGACAATGAGGGGATGATTGGTATTTGTGAGCAAGCCTCGGCAAAGGCCTATAAAACCTATCGCATGTACGAAAAAGCGATTGGTCAGTGACGGACAGCAATAAAAGCCATCAGACGCTTACGACGCTTGTTTTGGCGGGGCAGCGAGCAGGTATTATCGACCCATTATGTGAAAGGTTCGATGTTGACTACAAAGTCGAAACCCCAATTCTTAATAGGCCAATGCTGTCATGGGTTGAAGCCGCTTTGGATGAGGCGGGGCAGTTGCGTCCTTACTTGATCTCTGGCTTTCCAAAAGCTGGGGAAGGATGGGTTGTAGCGGCATCAGGGGACGGACCTGCTGATAGTGCTTTATTGGCTCTACGGGATGCAAAGTTTCCTTGTCTGATGACCACAGGGGATCACCCTTTGTTAACGGCAGAGATGATTTCTGAATTTTTACTAGGGGCCAGAGACTCGAAGGCAGACTTTTGCGTAGGATTTGCTACGGAGCCGGTGATACAAGCCGCTTATCCGGAAACAAAACGAACCTATCTACGGTTCTCAGATGTGGCTGTCTCAGGTTGTAATTTGTTTTATATTGCGAATGAAACCGGATTGAAGGCTTTGGAGTTCTGGCGCGCGGCCCAGCACTTGCGCAAAAAACCCTTAAAACTCGCCAAGAAAATTGGTGTAGGTCTTGGTATTCGGTACGCTGCCGGCAGGCTGTCTATCGGAGAAGCTTTTGAAGAGGCAGGACGCAAAATTGGAATTCAAGCTGCGCCAGTTCTAATTTCTATCGCTGAAGCCGCCATCGACGTGGATAAGGTAATAGACCATGAAATTGTCGAAACCATTCTGCAATCGCGGTTCAACTCAAACGCCTAATAGACTATAGCTCTGCTGTGACCATCGCTCCAAAATCCGCTATTCTCAGTATCACATGCGAAAAGTCCTCTGAACGCCGCGTCGCAGAGAATGCAGGATTACTCGTGGGCGCAAAAGCTATTGGCGTCTTGATGGGCATTGCGACCCTGATTATCACTGAACGCGCACTCGATAATCAAATTGCGTTCGGGACAATAATATTTCTTCATGCTTACATGTTGTTTTTTGCCGAAGTTGCCACGTTTCAAAGTTGGCAATCAATTATCCGGTTTGGGTCAGAGGACTTAGTTGAGAAAAGTCCCAATAGACTAGGTGGATTGATAAAATTTAGCGCTAAAATTGATATTCTTTCAGCTCTATTTGCTTATGGAAGTGCCGTTTTACTTTTTGGTTTATATGTGGGCTTGGTGAAAGCCTATCCGGGATTAGCGCCTAATTCCGAAGGGTTTAATATTGAATCGCTTGAGCCTCTCGTCGTGGCATATTGCACGGTCGTTCTGTTCCAAGTGACAGGCACACCTATTGGCGTTCTACGCTTGTTTGATAGATTTCGCGGATTGGCATTCGCCGCTCTTGTTATGCCGCTTCTACGGTTGAGCGGGGCTATCCTGGCTAGTGTCATGGGCTGGGGGATGATCGGTTTCCTCTGCGTGTGGTGGTTTGCCTCTGTCGCGGGGTATCTATTCAAGGTGGCCTTAGGCTTGTATGAAGTTTACTGGCGTAACCTACTGAAATTTATCTGGAACTCTAAAGAGCGATTTCTGTCACCTCGGAAAGGCTTGTGGAGCTTTGTTTGGAAATCAAATGTAGACTCAACTTTGGCTGCGGGTGTGTCGCACCTTCCGGCTCTCTTAGTTATGGCTGTTTTTGGCCCAGTCTTTGTTGCAATTTACAGAATTGCGGAAGAACTTGCGAAGTTACTTTCCGAAGGTGTGAAGTTGATTGATCAAGCCATTTATCCTGAATTGGCGCGTATCATTAGTGAAGGGCGCGGGAACCAAATACTTAAGTTGGTCACGAAGGCCAGCGTCATTTCATTGAGTGTTGGCTTAGCCTTATCTGCTCTGACATATTTGATTGGCCCCTTCATTATGACAACAACAATAGGGGATGAGTATCGTGCCTCTGTCCCTATTGCCGTGATATTGGTGTTCGGTGCCGCCTTTTATGCCGCTGTTGCTCCTTTATTTCCTGTCTTTTACGCTGCGAACAGGCCGGAGCGAGCGATTTACGCTCGTTTTGCCGGACTTATTGTTTATGTCATTTCCTTTTTCTTTCTGACGAAGTGGCTGGGGGAGCTAGGCGCAGCGTTTGCGGTCGTCGTGGGTTACTTTGTCGGAATGCTCGTTGTAGGCTGCCTGATAAAACATACGATTGATGGATTAAACGCGGAAGCCCGTTCGGCCTTTGCCAGAAAAACGAAAGCTAAAAAGTCACTCAAACAGGAAGACTGTCCTGATGAGTGATGCCGTTATTGCCATTTTTGATCTCGACTATACTTTAACGCATCGGGGAACATGGGGCCGTTTTGTCTGGAGAACGGTTAGAAGGAAGCCACATTTATGGTTGCCTTTATTGTTAAGTACCGCGTCTTTTCAGATACAGTATAAGCGCGGCAAGATTCCGCGGGGCGCTGTAAAAAAAACGATGATGCGGTGGAGTTTAAGCCGAATGAAGAGGCCTCAGTTGGAACAGATAGCAGAGGAGTTCGCGGCGGAGACGATAGAAAGTGGGCTGCGGCCAGGCGGTATTGAGGCATTGAACTATCACAGAACGCAAGGACATGAAATTTGGATTGCAAGTGCGGCTGTTGACTTAATTGTTGCGCCTATTGCTAAAAAATTGGCTGTCTCTGACTATGTTTCAACCGTGATGGCTTGGGAAGATGATGGACGATTAAAGGACACATTTGCTTCACCAAATTGTTATGGGGCCGCCAAACGAGACAGTGTAAGAGAAACTTTAAAGGAATGTGGAAAGACTTCGGCAATACTTTACTTTTACACGGATAGTAAGGCTGATTTACCGCTCCTGGAATGTGTTGATGTTCCTGTAGTTGTTGATCCGAATTCTGAGTTTGAGGGGATAGCACACAATAAGAATATGGACGTTCAATGGTGGAAGGCTTCAAAAGACGGCTTTAAACCTATTGTTCTTTAAAGTTCTGTTTCAAATTAATGTATTGATTTGCAACGTTTTCTTACTTTCTCGTTATCTTTATTGTTGCTATGTGGAAGGAAATTAGATGAAAGACGACATGTTTTCCGCGCGGCAATTAAAAATTGGATTTATTTACAATCACGAAGTTCCGCATCAGGTTGCCCACACTGCACCTATATTGAAAGAAATGCTGATTCGTCATCCGCACCTCAATATCGATGTTTTAACATCCAAAGAAGATCAGAAAGAGCTTGTTAAATCTGGATTGGGACCCGATTTATGCCGTCAAACGACTTTCGTGGATCTGGATGTCAGTAAAATTGACACTGGCTTAGTGAAAGCAGCAAATGCAGTCGCACCGGCACGGCGTGTCATGGTTTTGAAAAACAACCTTGATCTTTTGTCGTCTTACGATGTTTTTATCGTGCCCGAATCGACAAGTTTGCTTCTGAAAACGCAATTTGGCTTAAACCATTTGAAATTTGTTCTGACCCATCACGGGGCAGGGGATCGCGCCGTGGCGCAAAAAGCGTCCATTCGTGATTTCGACTTTGTTCTTGTGGCCGGCGAAAAAGACGAAAAACGACACAAAGAACGCGGTCTTATTCGAGATGGGCATTATGCGATTGCGGGCTACCCGAAATTTGATTTTGTGCCTCATATACCCGTGAACATGAATTTGTTCGAAAATGACAATCCGGTCGCTTTATACAACCCTCATTTCGACCCTCATCTATCCTCTTGGTATGATATGGGCGTCGAAGTTTTGGAGGCTTTTGCCCAGAACTCGGACCTAAACCTGATTTTTGCGCCGCATATAATGCTGTTTGAACGAAAAGTTCATACTTCGGTTGAGCATAAGCGTGTCCGCATTCGCAAAAATCTGCCCAAGCGATTCCGAGATTTGCCGAATATCCACATTGATTTAGGGTCTTCGCGTAGTGTGGACATGAGCTATACTCGTCGTGCAGATATTTACATCGGTGATGTTAGTTCGCAGATTTACGAGTTCTTAGAAAAACGTCGCCCGACAATTTTCTTGAACAGCCATGACGCCGATTGGGCCGGAAACCCATTTTATACGAATTGGACGACAGGACCCGTTTTGGACAGTGTTGAAGGCTTGGTTGAAATGGTGCGGCAGGCGAAAGAAACCCACCCCGATTATTTACCTGCTCAAAATGCGGCATTCGAGGACACATTTGAGTTTTCAGACGATAAATCTTCTGTGAGAGCGGCTGATGCGATTGCCGAGTTTTTGAATCATGAAGCACATTCCGAACCCTATGTCGAAGCGGCGCAATAATCTGTAAGAGGATTATGTCTCGATTTCGTGATAGCGTACGCTTTATATGTGACTTCAAAACCAAACATTTGTCACATATGGTAATCAAATGAAGCTTCTTAGCACGATGATGACCCGCTTCGTTCAGGTCGGGCAATTAACAATTATAGACGTCGATGGCGGTCGCCATGTTTATGGGCCTGGGGGTAAGCCGAATGCAACCATCAGGCTTACGGATAAAAAACTTTACCGCTCTCTTTTTCTGAACCCTGAATTGAAAGCGGGGGAGGCCTATATGGACGGTACTTTAGTCTGTGAGGAAGGCGGCATCCGAGGCCTGTTAGAGGTCTTTGCTCATAACCGCGAGGGTCTTCGAGGGCACCCTGTTCAAAAAACACTCAAGAAAACACTGAAGAAAATTCGGAAGTTGCACCAAAGAAACAAGAAAACGACCTCTCGTTCCAACGTTCAACATCATTATGATTTATCGAATGAATTTTATAAATTATTTTTAGATGAAGACCTTCAATATTCATGTGCCTACTGGCCAAACCTCAATATCAGCTTGGAACAAGCGCAAGAGTTTAAGAAGGCTCACATCGCGAAAAAGCTTGCTCTTTCTCCGGGACAAAAAGTTTTGGATATCGGGTGCGGATGGGGCGGTATGGCCATTTATTTGGCCAAAAACTTCGAGGTTAGCGTTGTAGGGGTTACTCTATCGGATGAGCAGCATGCTTTGGCTAGGGGCCGGGTCGAGAAAGAAGGCTTGACGGATAAGGTCGACATTCGCTTGGTGGATTATCGTGATTTAGATGAGGCATTCGACCGCGTTGTCAGCGTAGGCATGTTTGAACACGTCGGAATCACGCATTACGAGGAATATTTTTCAAAGATTCGGGGTCTATTGACAGAAGATGGTGTGGCTCTCGTTCATTCCATCGGGCGTAAGGGTGGCCCCGGAACTACTGGCGCATGGATACGTAAATATATTTTCCCCGGAGGGTATTCTCCGGCTCTATCTGAAACTTTTGCAGAAATTGAAAAAGCTAAGTTATGGGTCACGGATTGCGAGATTTTGCGTCTTCACTACGCTTACACTCTGGCAGAGTGGGACAAGCGCTTTCAGGTCAATCGCGAAACCGTTACAGAGATGTTTGACGAAAAGTTTTGCCGTATGTGGGAATTTTATTTGGTCATAAGTGAATTTTCGTTCCTGTATGGCAAGCATATGAATTTCCAAATTCAACTGGCAAAAGATGTGAACGCACTGCCAGTAACGCGTAATTACATGATGGACGATGCGGTCGATTCGCGCTAACGGGCGCACATTATGGTCAATACTGTTGAAAAGCCGGAACATCTGAAAAACCCAAGACGGGCCTTTGTCAAAAAGACCGGGAAGAAGCTTGTGCGAAAAATCGCGGCTTTCCAGTCTAAGCAATCCAAAGTTCCCGATACACCCAAGATCGATAACACTTATTTCCCGTTTCTAAGTCACTTCACGGAAAACTGGGAAACGATTCAAGCGGAAGCCAAAGAAGTTTTGAAGTTCCGCGATGCAATCCCGGGATTCCAGGAAATTTCACCTGATCAATATCGTCTGGCGAAAGAACAAAATTGGAAGACTTTTGTCTTATTCGGTTTTGGTCAAAGGCTTGAAAAGAATGCGTCATTAGCGCCGAAAACGGCTGAAATTCTTGAAAGCGTTCCAAATTTACAGACGGCCATGTTCTCAATACTGGCGCCCGGCTACCATATTCCGGCGCATAAAGGCGTGACGAAAGGGATTTTACGGTCTCATATCGGTCTAATTATACCAAAAGATCGCGAGCAATGTCGTATTCGGGTCGATGATACCATTACCGTATGGAAAGAGGGCGAAATTTTTGTCTTTGACGATACTTACGAACATGAGGTCTGGAACGACACAAATGAAGAGCGCGTTATTTTGCTATTCGATTTTGATAGACCGATGAAATTTTGGGGGCGTTTTCTCAATAAGAGTTTCTTGCAAATCATGAAATTTACGGCCTTCTATCAGGATCCAAAAAAGAATTTGCAAACGGCCGAAGACCGCCTTGAGGCGGCTATCCGTCAAGCCGATGCAAATATGGAAGCTATGTCAGAGCCCGCGGCCAAGAGCTAAAAAAACCCGATAGCGACGATTAATGAGATTTGATGGAATAAATCAGTCGGGCAATAGGGTCTAACTTAGTGCCATTAATCTCTGAGGCATGAGAAAGTTGAACTCGTTTTCCGTTTCGCACCAAAAAACGCGTATTCGCAGCCAATGACGCTTTTCTATCAAAGACCAAAATCGTGCCTCGGCTAAAAGTCACGCCCAAGCCCATATCTTCAGGCGCAATAAGGCCGAAGATATCATCAGACTCAGTGGCTATACTGATGTAACGCACGGGTTTTGCCTTGAGTAATCGGCTTGGTTTGTTTTCCCAATTGTAAACAGGCGCATGGCGTATAGGGGTATTAAGGTGTTGATAGGCTGGCGTTTGGTGGCTTGGAAGTTCACCGGATAAGAGCCAAACCGAATCGACACCCAGATTTTCTGCTATTTTTTTAAGTGCGTCTTGTCTTGGAATATGTCCGCCACGTTCCCAATTTGCGACTGTCGGCTGACTGACTCCGCATTTATGGGCTAAATCTTTTTGTGATAACCCTAGTCGAATTCGATTTCTTTTTATTCGGGAATGAAGGTTGGCCATAAACAAGTGAACAATATTTGTGATTTTCGAGTTATTAGTTAAATTTATTGTAATGCGAAATCAAGATAGCATAAGCAGTCCTTGAAAATTCAATCAAAATCGGTGTTTTCGGTCTAGTTTACTGGATATATCAACTATTTTCACGGTTTATGAACCAAAGCTGAATTGTTCCCATATTCTGGATGACAAAAAATTTATAAGAAAAACCTATCCGTTTTCTTGCATGACAGTTTCAAATGCTTATTTAGGGGTCACGGATGACAAATACTAATAAACTGGCTGATTGCACAATTCTTGCAAGAGGCTGGAGAGTTAAAGGAGATTACCATGAAAGGTGATTATTGTACGCGCGAAGGCGCTGAGAAATTAAAAGAGCAGATTGAAGCCTACTGGGCAGAGCGTGGACACGACGTTCGTATCAATCTTATCCAAGGCGGCTTTTTGGCGTCAATGCGTTCAGCCCGTACTGATGTACGGTCAAATATGGTCAATGGCGTGCCTGTCAAATCGACAGAAAATTTCGCTTAAATCTGCCCATATCAATTTAAGAGGCCGCCCCCTTTCTGGGGCGGCTTTTTTATGGCTTATCAACTGAGGCGTCGTTCAATATGGATTTTAGAAATTCGGGGCAATTTTCAAAATATCTCTGAAGTGATGAAGCGTATAACTCGCTTTTAGTTTGTGTGCTTTGATCGGCGTATATCCATATGACATGAGGATAGTGGGAACGCCCGCATTATGGCCAGCCCTAATATCGGGATAGCTGTCTCCCACCATTATGATTTTCTTTGTCGCGGCCTTTGGCCCTGCAGACATGAAGACATGGCTTGCATCGGGTTTCGATTGCGGTGCCTCATCGCCTCCGACAACAGTTTCAAAAATCCAAGTCAGACCTAGGGCGTCTAAAAGTGGGCGCGCGAGGTATCCGGGTTTGTTTGTACAAACTGATAAGGAGGCTCCGCCACGTTTTAGTGTTTTAAGAGTTTCAATGACTCCAGGAAAGGGAACGCTTCTATCGGCGATAGACTCAGCATAGCGTTTAAGGAAGACTTGCTGAAGATGCGCGAGCTTTGAATCTGGCAAATCATATGAGGCGCGTGTACAGGCGTTTTGAATCAGAGCGCGAGAGCCATATCCTACTTCTTGACGGGCTTTTTTGTAGTCTGTTTCATCCAATCCCAATGTTGCGATCACTTCATTTGTCACGCGAACCAAATCCGGGGCGGTGTCGACAAGTGTGCCGTCCAAATCAAAACAAAAAACCAAATGGGCAAAAGGTTTCTGTCTGTGGAGAGGGGGGTTGGAGGAGACGATGTGGCGCATAATGTGGAACAGCTAAATTTAGAGAAATTATCAGGTGCAGTGGGCCTTAACATTCGCTATGGCGAACACCAAACAAACTTATGGGATAAATGACAATATGACTTCGTCTCCGAAACGTGCCGCCATTATTCTTGCTGCCGGAAAAAGCACACGGATGCGGTCTGTGAAATCTAAGGTCTTGCACCCTGTTGGCCAAAGGCCTTTGTTAGAATGGGTCGGAGCGTTAGCCGAAAGTGCAGATGTATCGCGCACCGTTTGCGTTGTCGGAGACGCTAATCAGGATGTTCGCGCCGCAGCGGAGGGGTTGGGTTTTGATATTGCCATTCAAGAGCCTCAACTCGGCACTGCTCATGCCGTGGACTGCGCCAGAGACGCTCTGGGTGATTTTGATGGGCAGGTCGTTGTTCTCTACGCTGATACGCCGCTTATACGCGCAGAGACTTTACAAAAAGTCTTTGAGCGATTGGAAGACCGGGCCGATTTGGTTGTTATGGGCTTTAGGGCCGATGACCCAGCCGCTTATGGACGTTTAGTCGTACGCGAAGACGATAGCCTCGAGGCTATTGTTGAGGCTCGCGAATGTACACCCGCCCAGTTGGAAATCGATCTCTGTAATAGCGGTGTCATGGCCGGTGATTGTAAGGCCATGTTTGAGGCCATTTCAAAAGTTGATGATAATAATGCTAAAGGCGAATATTATCTGACTGATATTGTTGAGATCATGAATAAGGATGACAGACGATCCGAAGTTGTTATTGCCGATGAAGGCGAGGTTTTAGGGGTAAATAATCGATTGGATTTGGCCAATGCTGAAGCGGCTTTTCAAGCGCTGATGCGCGCGCAAGCTCTAGAGGACGGCGTCAGCTTGAAACATCCGGACACGGTGTATTTCGCATATGATACGGTGATTGAACCTGACGTAACAATTGATGCCAATGTCGTTTTCGGCCCAGGTGTCACTATTCGATCCCATAGCGTTATTCATAGTTTTTGTCATATTGAAGGCACCGAAATCGGCGAGGGCGCGCAAATCGGCCCCTTTGCCCGATTACGGCCGGGCACTGAGCTGGGGGCAGCGACTAAGGTCGGAAATTTTGTAGAGACGAAAAAGACTAAGCTAGGCAAAGGCAGTAAAATCAACCACCTTTCTTATATTGGTGATGCGGAATTAGGGGAGGGCGTGAATGTCGGCGCAGGCACAATCACCTGTAATTATGATGGTTTCGACAAGCATAAAACAACCATCAAAGACGGGGCGTTTATTGGAACAAACTCCTCGCTCGTCGCCCCTGTCACAATCGGTGCAGGTGCTTATTTGGGATCAGGAGGTGTCATAACGGAAGACGTTCCGGATAATGCCTTAGCGGTTGCCCGTGCAAAGCAAGTTATGAAACCTGGTTGGGCTGAACGATATCGCGCCGCCAAAGCTAAACGCAAAGCGGCGAAAAAATAAGGGCTCTATTATGAATGTCGCGAAAGAAAATGCTGCGATTGCCGCTTTGGAGTTTGTTCAAGATGGTATGACCTTAGGGCTCGGGTCTGGCTCGACTGCCGAAATTTTTATCGAACAACTGGGAGACCGAGTTGCCGCCGGAATGAAAGTTCAAGGCATACCCACATCTGACCGTACGGCTATGTGTGCAAGAGAAGCAGGCGTTCCTTTGGTCGATGCCGACAAAGTCGAGAAAATCGATGTGACGATTGATGGAGCAGATGAAGCTGACCCGGCTTTTTCTCTCATCAAAGGGGGCGGAGCGTGCCTCTTACGCGAGAAAATCATCGCTCATGCGTCCTCAAAAATGGTTGTAATTGTCGATGCAGCGAAAATGGTAGATAATTTGGGGGCGTTTCCTCTTCCCATTGAAGTCGACCCCTTCGCAATGGCGTTGACGGCTGAGAAGATCTACCAAGCCTTGAAAGATACAGGATGCCGCGAAGCGCAAACCGTTCTACGTCAGGCCAAAGACGGCAGTGGGCCACTAGTGACGGATGGCGGGCACTGGATATTGGATAGTAAATGCCAACATATTCCATCCCCCGTTGATACAGCGCGGGCTTTATCGCAAATTCCGGGTGTCATGGAACATGGCCTATTCATCGACTTAGCGGATGTCATCATTGTCGGCGAAGTGGATCACGCCAAGGTAATGGAATTGTCACGGAGCTAACGGGCGCAAATGCTACTTATAATCATATTATGTTTTGTCGGGTTTTCACTCTACACCTACATACAAGCGAAACAAAAAGACAAGCTTCTGAGAATGTCGAAAGAGATTGTTCAAAAACTAGAGTTTGATGGCGTTTATTTCGATGTGGTTCAAACGGTTTTTGGTGACCAGTCTGAAGACGCGAGATACAAAAACCAAATCGAATTAACGAAAGAGTCCTTTCGTTACGACCTCTCGACATTAGTGATGCGGACCCTGCATTCATATCAAATTATCGACAAGCATAAGCTTGTGGTCGCTCAAGACAGTCCGCGTGATAAAGAGGACTATTTGCCGGGCATCACGAATGAGGCCTCAAAGCTTGCGACAACACTATTAAGTGACTTGAAAATGAGACTGACCCCGTCAGAAGACAACCCTGACATACCGAGTAGACGGCGTAGGAGAAGATAAATGAGCGATTATGACTTTGATTTATTCGTTATTGGGGCGGGTTCTGGCGGCGTAAGATCCGGCCGTCTAGCCGCACAACTCGGTAAAAAAGTGGGTGTTGCGGAAGAAAGCTTACCGGGCGGAACCTGCGTAGTAAGGGGGTGCGTGCCTAAGAAGTTCCTTGTTTACGGCGCAGATTTCGGCGGGGCTATCAAGGACGCGCAAAAATATGGTTGGACGATTGGGGATTACTCATTTGACTGGCCTGTTTTACGGGACTCTATTCAGAAGGAAGTCTCAAGGCTTTCAGGTATTTATTCCACTATCCTCGAGAAGAATGGCGCGCAGGTCTTTCGAGAACGCGCAGAATTCGTCGATGCTCATACGGTGCGCCTGACGGATAGTGGGAAAACCTATACGGCTGAAACCATATTGATTGCTGTAGGTGGGCGGCCTTGGTCACCTAATATTCCGGGGATTGAGCATGCCGTCGTCTCCGATGATGCCTTCACCTTAGAAGAGTTGCCTGAGCGCGTTTTAGTGATTGGGGGTGGATATATTGCCTGTGAATTCGCGGGTATCTATGCTGGGATGGGGTGTAAAACAACGCAGGTGTATCGCGGCGGCCGTTTACTGAACGGATTTGACCCCGAAGTACGCGACGAAGTCGGACTGGTTCAAGAGAACAACGGCGTGACTTGTAAGTTCAACATGTCTCCGACTGAAATCAAAAAGAAGGCGGGCGGCTACATTGTAACCTTTGATAATGGGTCGAAAATTGGTACGGACGTGGTCTTTATGGCAACGGGCCGGAAGCCCCATACAAAAGGGCTTGGTCTTGAAAATGCCGGTGTTGAAGTCGATGACCAAGGCGCGGTTAAGGTCGATGAATTCTCAAAAACAACGCAGGACAATATTTATGCAGTGGGGGATGTCACCAATCGCGTGAATCTTACGCCTGTCGCTATTCGAGAAGGGGCCGCCTTTGTTGAGACGGTCTTTAAGAGCAATCCTACTGCTTATGATCATTCAAAAATCGCAAGTGCAGTGTTTACCCGCCCGCCTGTCGGTGTGGTGGGTATGACCGAAGGCGAAGCGCGGCAAAAATATGGCGATGATATCACCGTTTATTCAACCAGATTCCGTCCCATGAAAAATGTGATAGCTGAAAAGCCGCAAAAGGTTTTCATGAAACTTATCACTCAAGGCAAAGAAGAATGCGTTATCGGCATACACATTGTCGGAGATGATAGTGCTGAAATGATTCAGCCTCTGGGTATATGTGTGAAAGCAGGGCTAACAAAAGCCGATTTTGACAATACCTGTGCGGTTCACCCCACAATTTCCGAAGAAATTGTGACGTTAAAACCGCGTGAAAACAATAAAACAACCGTCGTCACTTAGTTAGTCGTTCTAAATTTAGCCTTAATAAAGGCTTAAGCCCCTTTTTCTATGATTTAGTCACGGGAAATACGGCAAAGTCTGTGAAAGAGGGCTGACTCATACGGGAATCGTTCTTATGTATGCTCTCATTTCGTAGTTTCATCTAAGCCGGGGGAGAGGTATCAATTCATGACATCGAATAATGATCAATTTTCACCTGATATGGTGGCAGATGAAGAACAGCTGACCCCTTTTGATGTGAGGGATAGCTCTGGACGGCAGGGTTTGCTTAAACTCGCAATAGGCTTTGTTGTTCTTCTGGCCATCGCCTTGGTATTATTGAAAATCTATCATCCGGGCGGCGCAAGAGATCGCAATGAGACGCCCCGCATAACGGCTGAAAACACGCCATTCAAAGTCACTCCCGAGGACGCTGAAGGTATGCAAGTGCCAGATCAAAACCGTAAGGTTTTTGACGTGATGGACGGAAAGGTGCCAGAAGAAACCGTGACGGATGTCAATGTTCCCGAAGTCCCAATTACATTGCCAAAAACAAACCCATCAACAACAAATTCGGGGGATAGTTCAACAGCGAACATTCAAGTCGATCCTCCGCGCTCTGTTGGGGCCCAAACGACGACGAACACTCCCGTTCGCCGTATTGCTCCGCCGACGCAAGTTGATAGAGCGGTGCGTAGCGGTGATAGTGAGTATGTCGTGCAAGTCGCTTCCGTGCGCTCCCAAGCAGATGCGAATAAAATCTGGACTGATTTAGAACGGCGCTTCTCCGCGCTTATTGGGCCAGGGCTTTATGCTGACATAAAGCGTGTCGATCTGAACGAAAAAGGGATTTACTATCGTACGCGAGTCGCGGGTTTAGCCGATAAACCTTCGGCAAATGAACTCTGTCGATCATTCAAAGCGGCCAACCAAGCCTGCTATGTGACTAAAAAGTAAATGTCTGAGCTGGCGGTAATCCTTGGCCTATCCGGCCTGACGCTAACCGACAGCGAAAGGGACTTTTTTCGCGAAGCAGACCCTTGGGCTTTTATCCTGTTTGCGCGCAATATTGATAACCCACTTCAAGTCAGCCGCTTATGCTCGGACTTAAGAGATGCCGTAGGCCGCAATTGTTTAATTTTTGTCGATCAAGAAGGGGGGCGAGTTCAGCGTTTAAAGCCGCCTCAATGGACACATTATCCACCCGCCTCAAAATTTGGCGCTCTCTATAACATATCTAAACCAAAAGGACGCCGGGCCGCATTTATTGCGTATCGCCTGATTGCAGATGACTTACGTCAGATTGGTATAACGGCGGATTGCGCCCCTGTTTTAGATTTACCTCAAGCCGATGCGGACCCCATCATTTCTGACCGGGCTTTTTCTGATATGATTGCACCGTCTATTGATATGGCCCACGCCTGTATGGCAGGTTTGATGAGAGGGGGTGTTGCGCCCGTTATTAAACATATACCGGGTCATGGGCGGGCCACAGTTGATAGCCACAAGTCACTCCCCAAAATTTCTACATCATTAGCCGAGTTAGAGCAGTCTGACTTTCAAACATTCCAAGCTTTCTCTGACGCGCCTATGGCCATGACGGCCCATGCTGTTTACTCTGACCATTCGCCTACTGCTGTTACGGTATCTAAATGGGCTTTATCAGACCTGATTAGAAAGGCGATTGGTTTCAATGGCTTATTAATGAGTGATGATTTGGATATGAAGGCTCTGAGCGGTACATTATCACGCAAGACGGAACGCGCTTTAGCGGCAGGTTGTGATGTTGCATTGCAATGCTCCGGGCAATTAGCGGATATGGTTGAAGTCGCGAAAGGCGCATCGCCGCTTTCTGGACAAGCTAAAAGACGGGCGATTATCGCTGAAAATTGCTCGGGTCATCCAACCGATTTTGACCGTGCCGCCTTCGAGCAAGAGTTTGCCCAGCTAATGAAGGCCGTGGCGTAATGGCGGAGGAATTCGAAGAAGACCTGAATTTTGAGGCCGCGACAGATGCTTCTGACGAAGGTGAGGGGCTTATTCTGGATATTGACGGCTATGAAGGCCCGCTTCACCTTTTATTGGAATTGGCCCGCCAGCAAAAAGTCGATTTGGCGCGGATTTCCATTCTTGAACTCGCCGAGCAATATATCGCTTTTATCAAATCGGCTCAGGATTTACGTATTGAGCTTGCAGCAGATTATTTGGTTATGGCGTCGTGGCTCGCTTATCTGAAATCCAAACTTATTTTACCCAAAGAAGAGCAAGGCGATGTTCCGATTGAAGCCGAGGAGTTGGCCGCGCATTTCGCTTTTCGTTTAGAACGGTTGTCAGCCATGCGTTCTGCGGCGGAGGGGCTGTTCCGTCTGCCTATAACCGGACAAGTTGTACATCCGCGCGGTATGCCCGAAGGTCTGCGGTCTCGTACGTCTCCCTTATATGAAGCCGAGATATTCGACCTATTATCGGCCTATGGACAGTCCCGCTCCCGTTCGGCCTTTAAAAACCACAAATTACCTAAGCCAAAGGTCCTTAGCCTCGAAGATGCGCGCCAAAGGTTGCGCCGAGCTTTAAAGGCGGCAGGCGGCGATATGGATGAATGGACGGCGCTTGAAGGGCTTTTGCCGTTGAACACAGAATTGGACGTTGATGTGCCGACGGCCTCCATCAAAGCCAGTTCACTTCTCGCCAGTCTGGAGCTGGCCAAAGAAGGCGATATTGAATTGCGGCAAAGCGGCGTGTTTACGCCCATATTCGTCCGCAGCCGAAAGGAAGAGGTCTGATGTCTAAAAAATCTGATCGGGTCGAAACGGCCAATGCCGCTATCGAGAAAGATGTCATTCGCCTGTCTGACCGCCTTAAGAAACCGCATAATCTTGACGTGATTGATGCAAATTTACGCCTCTTGGAAGCCTTGCTTTTTGCCGCTGTTGAACCGATTGATACGCAAACTCTACGAGAAAGAATGCCTGACAACTCAGATGTCGGGGCTCTATTGGCGCGCCTAGCACGAGATTATGAGGGGCGCGGGGTTAATCTGGTGCGCGTGGCTGATAAATGGCGTTTTCAAACTGCTCCTGATCTTGAGCCAAACCTAACAGATGTAAAAGAAGCGCCACGTAAACTGTCCAATGCGGCTTTGGAAACACTTGCTATTATAGCTTATCATCAACCTGTAACTCGAGCAGAAATAGAAGATGTTCGCGGCGTGGCCGTGAGTAAGGGCACGATTGACGTCCTAATGGAACTCTCTTGGGTACGTATGCGGGGTCGTCGCCGTACACCCGGTCGGCCCGTGACTTATGGGACGACAGATGGATTTCTCGCCCATTTTAATCTTGAATCGATCAATGATCTGCCCGGACGCGATGACTTAAAAGCCGCCGGTCTTTTAGACCCTCGCTTGCCAAAAGATTTTGAAATGCCCGAACCTATGATGGTGGATGAGTTGGATAATGATGAAGACCCTATGGAAATGGAGACGGAAGAGAAAACCTTCTTCGAAGATTTCCTTGAGGACGGCGACGAAGATTAAAGCGGGATAATACCGACTCTGCTTATTGTGTGTTGGCGGACATCGCTTTAGGTTAGTGTGAACTCGAAGGAATTTATTATGGCTATCGGACCTTGGCAAATTGCGATTATCCTCGTTATTGCTGTACTTGTTTTTGGCGGACGCGGAAAAATAAGCTCTATCATGGGCGATATGGGTAAAGGCATTACGAGCTTTAAAAAGGGGCTGAAAGACGGTGCCGATGATATGACGGATTCGGCGGAAGATGCGATTGATGTCACGCCCAAAAAGGACAAAACCACCACGAAGTAAGACGTCCGTGGCTTTTTAAGGGATACCCATGCTCCCTCAGCTTGGTTTTTCAGAAATTTTAGTGCTGTCACTTCTGGCCATTATCGTGGTTGGGCCTAAAGACTTGCCAAAGCTAATGCGTAAAATTGGTCAGATTATGACCAAAGTTCGCGCGATGGGGCAGGAATTCACGAATGCTTTCAATGAGATGGGGGCTGAAGACGAGATCGCTGAAATGCGGAAAGAGTTGGCAGATTTACGCAAAATGGGTTCAATGGAGCATTTGTCAGAAAAATTTGAAACAGAAATACAAGATATAGACCGAGATTTACGGGGCGCAGCAGCCGAAGCATCGGAAACATCGTCAAACCCAAAGGCCGCCATTAAACCTGACGTCGTTAACACCGATACGGCAAAGCCTTCTAAAACGCCTGCTAAGTCAAATCAGGCGAAATCCTCGAATTCCAAAACTTCCGGCAAATCCTCATGACGGATGTGAAATCCATCGGTACCAAAGCGGAGCAGGGCGACGATGATGTTGATGCCAGCCGGGCCCCGCTTCTGGATCATCTGGTTGAATTACGGTCACGCCTAATCAAATGCGTCCTTGCGTTGATTGTCGGGTGTTTGCTGTGCATCCCGGTCTTAGATCACATTCAAAACCTGTTGATGTTTCCGTTTTACACGGGACTTGAGCGGTACAATGCTGATTTATTGGCCGCAGGCAGTCAGGCGCTCGATTCAGGGTTGATTGCAACCCAGCCCTTGGAAACCTTTTTCGTTCGCATAAAAATTTGTATTTTTGGCGGCATTGTATTGAGCTTTCCAGTTTTGGCCTATCAGCTCTACGCGTTTGTTGCGCCCGGACTTTATAAGAATGAAAAACGAGCTTTTCTACCTTACTTGCTCGCTGCGCCTATATTATTCGTCGCTGGAGCATCCTTAGTGTTCTTCTATGTATTCCCTTACGTCATGGAGTTTGCGTTCAATCAACAAGCGATTGGCGACAGTGACCGCGTTGAGCTTCTGACCAAAATTAGCGATTATCTGAAGCTCGCAACGACTTTATTCTTGGCTTTCGGCCTGTCTTTCCAACTCCCTGTAATCTTATCCCTTTTGGGGCGTGCAGGGATTGTTAGTGCCAAAGCGCTCAAGTCATCTCGTAAATATGCGATATTCGGCATTGCAGTCTTTGCCGCTTTCGTCACACCGCCTGACCCGGTAACGCAAATCGTTTTGGGCGCCGCGATATATCTGCTTTACGAAATTTCAATCCTGAGTGTTAGTTTGCTTGAACGACCAGCTAAAGATTCGATTGCATCTTAGGGTAGTCTTTAAAACAACACTTTTTTAACCGTATTCGCTTACATTTTGATTAAACAAAATAGCGAATAGAACCATGAAACACGTCTTACGTCTCTCCACAATTATTTCAGCAATGGCTTTTACAGGAATGGCAGTCGCTCAAGATGCCGCGCCATACGATGATAGGTTTACGCCAAGAGTTTATGGTAATCTCGGCCCCGCAAACACATCCACTCAATATCGGCCTGCGCCAAGCGTAACGATTTACGCGAGTGATCAAGTGGTTGCTAATAATCCTCAGCTTCAGGAGGAAGCTCGCCGCGTGAGAGCTTATCAAACATACGGTCAAAATCCGTCTTACCCGGCTCAGCCGCAGCCCTACTCTTATGCTACGCAAAGCCAAGTTGCGCCTCAGACGCAACCCTATGCCTATGGCACTCCTGGTCAAAGCGTGACGCAACCGATACCTCTGCGCGATATTGATTTATATCAGCCTTCCATTAACACGCAGGCCGCTCAAACCATCCACTCTAGTGCGGTTGGCTATAAGCAGTCTCTCTCAACTCATCCGGTTGTGAAAGGGGATACGCTCTATAATATTTCGAAGCGATATAATGTCAGTATCAATGAGATTAAAAGCGCGAATGGCCTAACTACAAATACGATTCGTTTGGGGCAATCGCTAATCTTGCCGGGACAAACACAGTCAATCAGCTACAACGATACAGCCTATGGCAATCCTACTTACAGCAACCCTGCTTATAGCACTGCTACTGTTGGTTCGTCGGTTCAATCTTACGCCGGGCAATCTGATACTTATAACTATGCGGCGCCTGCGCCGAGTTATACGGCTCCTAAAAGCCAAATTAGGCGCGTCGATACGAGCACGAATTTAATCTATGCAGTTCTGCCCAAAGATACGCTTTACAGCATTGGTCGATTAAGCTGCACAACTGCGAATGACATCGCTTTGACAAACAACCTAACAATCAATGAGCCGCTTCAGCCGGGTCAGCAATTGATTATTCCTAAAGGTCATTGTTTGTCACGATAAGCCCAAGCAGTACAAACCACATTAATGCGGCTCAATCACAGATTAGGGCCGCCTTTTCATTGCATTCACCCAAAGCCTGCCTATATAGACCTCTAAGATTCCTGCGTATTTTTATGACGCGAAAGATTAGGGGAGCGGAATATGTTCGCTTTAATTATGCAATCCGCACCAGCCGGTGGCACAGGCGGTTTCCTCGTAAATATTATGCCTTTCGTTTTGATCGGCTTAATTTTCTATTTTTTGATTATCCGTCCACAAAACCAACGTGTGAAAGCGCATCGTCAGCTATTGTCTGAAATCACTCGCGGCGACACAATCGTCACAAATGGTGGTCTGATTGGTAAAGTTAAAAAAGTGGCGGATGACGAACTCATCGTAACATTTGGGGCAAATGACATTAAGGTCGTGCGTACTATGATTGCGGATGTTCGCAATCGGACTGTGGCGGCGAATGACGCCTCAGGAAAAAAGAAATAATAAAAATCACGCCGTCATTTTCTGACGGCTTTTTTGTTTGAGGGTCGCTTCATGCTGTTCTTCTCCCGTTGGAAAGTTACATTTATTCTAGGCGCTGTTCTGCTTGGGCTTTTATTTGCCTTGCCGAATGCTTTATCGTCTGACGTACGCGAAAACATGCCAGAGCCGCTTCAACGGACACTGAATTTAGGTCTAGATTTGCAGGGCGGGGCGCACATGTTGCTCGAGGTCGACCTCAGCAGTGTTCTGACGCAATCGCTTGATAATGAAAGAGAAAATATCCGGCAGGGTTTCAGCGGAGACAATCGCATTCGTTTGGAGTCTCTGCGTGTCGCAGAAGGCGCAGTCGTTGGCCGTTTGCGTGACGCTGCCGATATGCCAAAAGCTCTTGAAATCCTGCGCAGTCAATCAGCCTTGGTTGATCCATCCAGTCTCAATCAAGACCGCACAACGCGCGTGGAACAAGTCGGCGATAAAGGGTTTCGCGTTGAAATCACCCAAGCCAATATTGAAGAGATTCAGCGCCGCACAATTGCTCAATCCATCGAAGTCCTTCGAAAAAGGATTGACCCGAACGGTACAACAGAAATGACACTCGCCAGAGAAGGCGACACACGCATACTGCTGCAAGTGCCGGGGGCTAAGAACATTGATGAAATTAAAACGCGTATCAATAAATCGGCCAACTTATCGTTTAATATGGTGCGTAAAGACTCAGATAATGCGGCGGCTATTCGCGCCGCGATTGACGGACGTTTACCCCCTGGGGCAGCGTATTTCCCAATGCAGGAGGGCGGAACAGGTCTTATCGTTGATAAACGGACGCGCATTACGGGGGAATGTTTGAAGTCTTCATCAGAAGGTCTTCACCCCACGGGAAATTATCCCATTGTAAACTTCACCTTCAATATTCGCTGTGCCCAGCTTTTCGGCAAGCTGACAGCCAATAATATCGGACAACGTTTTGCAGTTGTTTTGGATAATGAGATTATCACGGCGCCGCGTATCAATGGCGCCATTCCGTCAGGGTCAGGTTTCATTGAAGGAAGCTTCACAATTGACAGTGCACGTGAATTGTCATTGCTTCTAAATGCAGGCGCATTGCCGGCTAAATTGATTATTGTCGAAGAGCGAACTGTTGGTCCGGGTCTTGGTCAGGACTCGATTAATGCAGGTAAAATTGCGTCCATTATCGGTCTCATCGGCGTGGCTCTGTTTATGTGGCTCTCATATGGCTTGCGGTTTGGTACTATTGCTAACCTCGCCTTGACGGTGAACATCATTTTGATTGCGGCGGCACTGACCTTATTCGGGTCAACACTGACACTTCCGGGGATTGCGGGCATTATTCTGACCATCGGTATGGCGGTTGATGCTAACGTATTGATCTTTGAACGCATCCGAGAAGAGAATTATAATGGCCGTCCACCCGTCAATGCGATTGAAACGGGCTATCGTCGGTCAGTGGCCCCAATTTTGGACGCGAACATTACGACATTGATCGCGGCTGTTACACTTTACTTTGTCGGTTCGGGCCCTATTCGCGGCTTCGCGGTGACACTGGCTATCGGCATTATCATGAGTGTGTTTACAGCGGTCATATTCGCTCGTTTGGTAACCGCTACGTGGCTGCGCCGTGCCCGCCCAAAAACTTTACCGATTTAAGAGGAGGCGAAGGTCATGAAAGATATTTCTCTTGTCCGTATTCTACCGAAAGAACCCAAGGTTCCTTTCATTAACTTGCGCGCAATTGCTGCTGTACTCTCCGTATTAGCTATCATTGGCTCAATCTTCTTATTTACGACGCGCGGTTTGAACTACGGGATCGACTTTACAGGTGGAACCGTGATTGAAATCGACACGGGGAGTGACCCGGATTTAGCGCAAATTCGAAGTGTGATGACCGATGCAGGCTTTCCCGGCGCGACAGTTCAAGGTATTGCGCCATCTGCCACTGCGGCCGATCCACATGATTTGGTACGGATTGGTATCCCCCTACAACCTGAAAACGACGAAGACGGTGCACAGGCTCAACAACAAGCTATGAAAAAAGCGCAAGATGCTCTGGTGGCGAATGTTGATGGATTTGTAATCCCTGATGGCATCCGAAGTCAGGAATCTGTTGGGTCTCAAGTTTCCGGAGAATTACGGACGAAGGGGGCATTAGCGGTCGGCCTCGCCCTTTTGATGGTGTTGGCTTATATTTGGTTCCGATTTGAGTGGCAGTTTGGTCTCGGCGCGGTCATGGCTCTATTCCATGACGTGATATTGACCATTGGTGTTTTTAGCCTCACCCAAATTGAGTTTAACCTCTCTATTATTGCAGCGATTTTGACGATTGTGGGGTACTCCCTCAATGATACGGTGATTGTGTATGACCGTATTCGCGAGAATTTGCGTAAGTACAAGAAGATGCCGATGCCCGAAGTTCTGAACTTGTCCATCAATGATACGCTCAGCCGAACAATCCTAACCTCTTTGACTACATTGCTCGCTTTATGCGCCTTGTATTTTTTAGGCGGCGATGGTTTGAGAGGCTTCTCATTCGCAATGATATGGGGCGTATTTGTCGGGACATATTCGTCAATCTTTGTCGCGTCACCGCTCTTGCTTTTGCTTAACTTGAAGCGCGGCGTGAATACGGGACAAGCGCGCGAAGCTGACGCTTAAAGTCTTTTAAGACCTTTTGGGGTGATGGCTAGAACAGCTTGACCTCTGAGGGTTTCTTCTGAGAGAGACCCGATTTCTTCGGTGCTGGAGGATACGGGATTGTCTCCAGTGAATTTGAGATCACCAGGGCTTTGGTGTTTCAGTCTTTTAACAATGCGGCCTAAGCGTGGATGGTTAATCACAAAAATAAGCCCCACTCGGAGAGAACGGGGCTTTTTTATTAGGATGTAATCTCCGTCATTAAGTGTGGGCGACATGCTGTCACCTGAAACTTTAATGACGGAAAACATATTTGCTAAACGCTAAAGAGCAGGTTCAACCACTTCAACGTTTGGTGCATAAGGTGTTGTTACCTTTTTAGTTTTTACCCCTTTAGAGGCCCAGAATATCTCTGCGAACTCATTTGCTGCCGCAACAAGTTTTTCGCCGTCTTCACGGTGTAGGTCTTGCTTCACCGCGGATCCCGCTAACATGATAGCATGAGCCGCATCATGGCATTTCGCCATATCTTCTTGGTTCTTGGGTTTCATAAAATCGCCCCAAATGATGCGGGTTTGATGCTTACAGTTCTCAGCCATTTCTTCTTTTTTGGCCGTGTTACGAGCAACCTGCATAGCGAAGGCTGTATCAGATAAACCTTTGTCTTTTAGGCTCAATAAAATATCAATTTGGCGTAGGGCAGAGACCGCATAATATGTAACGATACGCGCGTCATAAATGCCGCAAGGAATATCGCAATGAGCAGAAGCCGAGTCGATTTTATCGTCAAATTTTGAAATCAAATGATGTAACATGGTCGAGACCCCTAAGCTTTTTTGCGGATGTAATAAGCGACTGCAACGGCAATCACAGTGGCAACGGCGCCAATGGCAAGACCGTGTTCAACGAGGAAGTGCGCCTG
>CAZMEN010000034.1:0-29674 GCA_964565335.1 uncultured Algimonas sp.
TGATACGACGTTTATCTTCATCCAGAGTGGCATCAATCACGTAATTGGCTTGCTGTTGCCAATAAGCAGGGCCGGGGGCCCCTGAAGCGTTACGATAAATATTAGGCGTTGGAAGTTCCGTGCCAAGTTGCCTGAACTTTCTGACCTGATCGTTCTTGTTTCCGGCGGGGCCGTCCGCAAAAGCCTCAGTGGCTAAAACCAATAAGCCAATGGCTGCGCCAACAGAAATTAAGCTTAGGCGGAAAGCCGACGTAAGTTTGGACATGGTTAACCTTTTGTGAAGTCTGCGTAGGTTTGATAAAGCCTTTACACGGAAAAACACTAGCTATTTCGCGTTTATGACGAAATTTTTTCATCAACACGTACCGTTGCGCGGGATAAATAAGCGGCCTAGGCTCATTGTTGATAAGCGCTAAGTTTTTTAAGGCGTCTTCTTTGAGGAGATAAGGGATTGAACGAATTCGGCAACATTGATGTAGTCGCTCCTAAATCCGTCATATTGACGAATGAGTTGAAGTTCGCAGAAGGGGGGAATCGATTGTGTTTCCGCCACCCTGAAAAGCCTGATTTATGCATTAAGATTACGCGCCCCGGCATCGCTAAAACCATTAGAAATAGAAAATCAGGCTTGAAATCGCTCAGGCCCTTATCGGACTTTGATGACAATGCTGTTGAATACAAAGCTTATCAGCAAAGCGCTATCCTCAATCCGCGTGTTGCCCATGAAAGATTGTGGCAGCATTTACCCCGTTGTTACGGATGGCAGGAAACGAATCTAGGGCGCGGCTTAGTTTCTGATTACTATAGCGTACGGGATAGGTTGCCCGCTGAGACGTTAGAAAATTACTTGAAGAACAATGGCTTAGATAAATTTTCTAAAGGCGCGCTAACTGATTTTGAGGATTATCTGTTGGACGTTCAAATTCTCACCAAGAATATTCTGCCTCATAATCTTGTTATCGCGAAAGATGGGCGATTGAAGTTAATCGATGGATTGGGACGATTAGGTTATCTCCCGATTGTGGAGCATGTTGGCTTTGCCAGACAACGATATGTAAAGCGCCGCATTGAAAAAATGTGGCTACGCGCAAAATGGGAGGCCAGCAGCAAACGCTCAACATGGACCGAGGTGGAAAAACGAGGGAAAATGGAGGTTTAAGAAACCTCCATAAATTTATTTACTCATACATGGCGTCGCGTAAGGCTCGAAATTCTGTACCCTCATACCAATTTGGCCAGTCATCTGAATTCGCCATGCCCAGACCCAAATCATAAAGAATTTCACTGGCTTGCTTAATTCCCGAGATATCCCAACTGTTATCATATTCATCTCCGGGCTTGTGGTAGCGCTCTTTGGTATAATCGGTGGCAAAGTCTTCGCCATAGGTCATACCGTTAGTCACATGGTCGTTGCCAGGATCAGCATAGAGCATCGGCACGCCTTTCTTGGCTAAGCTGATATGGTCTGAACGATAATAATATCCCGCTTGAGGTTTATCGTCGGGGACAATGTACATACTCTTTTTATCCAATATGCCTTTCAAACGATCTTCCAATTCAGAAGCGCCGAAACCAATGACTTTGAAGTCATTAGTTTTTCCAATCGGAAGGATTGCATCTATGTTAATTCCGGCAACTGTTTTATCCAAAGGCACGAGTGGGTCTTCGGCATAGTAAGCCGACCCCAACAAGCCTGATTCTTCTGCCGTCACAGCGACAAAGAGAACAGAACGCTCTGGTTTCGGACCTTGTGCCATCGCTTCCGCGATTTCAATAATCGCGGCCGTTCCGGTCGCATTATCAACAGCGCCATTATAAATTTTATCGTCACCGGGGAGGTTATCATTTCGGCCCAAATGATCCCAATGAGCCATGTAAAGGACGTATTCATCGGGACGAGTCGTTCCCTTTATTTCGCCTGCAACATTGCGGGACGTTGTTGTTTTAACCTTCTGAGAAATAACGGCATTGAGCCTTAGATCTCCCATTGAGACAGGTTTAAACCCTTTAGCGGCAGCAGATGATTTCAAGGCTTCATAATCCAGTCCAGCCTCTGCGAAAAGCGTGACGGCATTATCATAATGAATCCAACCTTCGACAGCGGCGCGAGAAGCTCCGCGATCCGGTCGGACCAAATCATACTGCGCACCTGTCCAAGACCCGCTGACAACATCCCACCCATAACTTGCAGGAGCTGTTTCATGCACAATAATCGCGGCCGCAGCTCCCTGACGGGCAGCTTCTTCATACTTATATGTCCAACGTCCATAGTAAGTCATGGAATTGCCTTTAAACAAAGCCTCATCCTGCGTCGCAAAACCTGGGTCGTTAACCAAAATAACGACTGTTTTGCCTTTTACATCCAACCCCTCATAATCATTCCAGCCATATTCAGGCGCTGTCACGCCGTAACCCACAAAAACAAGTTCAGAATCTTCAACTGTGACGGTTTCATTTAGACGCTTTGTCCAATAGACCGCATTGGATTTCTGGTCGGCTTCTAGAATGGCCGTTTCAGTTCCGGGCTTCGTAATGGTAAGGCGCGATTGGCTGTCAATAACCGTCGCTTCTGTTAATTCTACATTTTGAAAGTAGGATCCGTTTGCAGCTGGTTCTAAGCCCGCAAGCGCCATCTCATCGGCTATATATTGTGACGCTGCTTGTCCGCCCTTCGTGCCGGGCGCACGTCCTTCAAATTTATCAGAGGACAGAGTTTCGATACGTCGTCCAAGATCCGTTACGGATATCGACGTATCGCCAAACTTAGTCTCTTGAGTTTCGGAACTGCTGCAAGCTGTAAAAAGCATTGCGGTCAGACTTACAGTTGCTAATAACTTTATGGGTGACACTCTACACTCCTGTCGCGGCGCTATACGGTTTTGTTGTACGCCTTTGCTTGGAAAATAACTAGAAGTGTTCAACCATATTCTTAAGGTCTTTAAAAGCCGATTTTGTGGATAGTTTTATCTTCCACCACCAAGAGGGTAATAAAATGAACAAGCATCTTAAAAACTCAGCCATGGCAATGGTTCTAATGCTCGGTGGGTTATCGGCCTGCACGCAAGTGGACCAGAAGACCGTTAAACCCACAGAAAACGTTATTTCAGTTGAGTCAAAGGTCATTGTTCCGGAAGATCTTCAAGGCCTGATTGATACGGCCATGAATGGCACACATGGGTATGATATTACGCGAGAGTTGACGACAGAGGTCGGACCAAGATTGGCCGGTTCCGAAGCCGAAGCGCGCGCCAGAGATTGGGCTGTGAAAAAATTCAAGGAAATTGGTTTGGAAAACGTTCGTATCGAACCTTTTATTATTCCAGGATGGGAGCGTGGTGTTGAGACAGCTCGTATTACCTCACCGTTCCCGCAGGACTTGTTTATTACAGCCTTGGGCGGGTCTGTTGCGACCCCTGAGGCAGGAATAACGGCCGAAATAGCTTATTTTCCAACTTTCGAAGATTTAAAGTCTGCGCCAGAGGGCGGTCTGGACGGCAAAATTGTCTTCATTTCGGGCCGTATGGAAAAAGCGCCTGACGGGGCGGGTTATGGTCCGGCCAACCAAAAACGCCGATCAGGCGCCACAGAAGCCGGAAAGAGAGGCGCTGCGGCGGTTGTAATTCGGTCTGTCGGGACTGACAGCCATCGTTTTCCTCACACGGGGCAAATGAGATACGCGCCTGACGTTACGCCAATTCCTATCGGAGCTCTGTCCGCGCCGGATGCCGATCAATTGGAGCGTATGCTAAAAGCGGGTGAAACGGTTTCCTTGAAGCTGACAATGACGCCCAAAGCCGTCGGTGATTTGCCATCAGGTAATGTGATCGGCGAAATTGTTGGCACAGAACGACCTGAAGAGATTGTTTTAATCTCCGGGCATTTAGATAGTTGGGATTTGGGAACCGGCGCGATTGATGATGGCGCAGGTGTTGGTATTTCAGCAGGAGCCGCGCAGGTTTTGATTGAATCTGGCCTGAAACCCAAGCGCACAATACGCGTTGTTGCTTTTGGCGCGGAAGAGGTGGGGCTTTTGGGAGGATTTGCTTACGTTGAGCGTCATAAAGATGATTTGAAAAATCACATGATTGCGACTGAGTCGGATTTTGGGGCAGGCTTGGTGTACGAAGTTCAATCCGGTGCCAAAGCAGGTAATGACATCATTCAATATATGGCGGACGTAATGGGGCTTCCTATGAGCGATAAAGGCACATCTGGCGGACCGGACATTATCCCCATGTTTAATGAAGGGGTTCCAGCAATGCGTTTCCAACAGGACGGCACCGATTATTTCGACCTGCATCATACGCCTGACGATACGTTCGATAAAATTGACGCAAAAGAAATGGCGCAAAACGTAGCGGCTTTTGTTACGTTAATCTGGACAGCAGGAAATGCCGATACCAATTTTAGAACAGAATAAATTGTTCAAAGCATAGTCACTTAACTTTTAACTTACGGATTTTCCTATGGCCTTGCCTCCTATTCTCAGTCGCCTTGAATTGCCCGTCGTGGCGGCTCCCATGTTTATAGTCAGCGGCCCTGACTTGGTCATCGCACAGTGTAAGGCAGGTATCGTCGGCTCATTTCCGGCGCTAAATGCCCGGCCACCTGAGCTTCTCGAAAAATGGATTGTCCGAATTAAATTGGAATTGGAGCAATATCAGGCTGAAAACCCGGATAAGAAGGTTGCTCCCTTTGCCGTAAATCAAATTTGTCATGGTTCAAATAACCGGCTCGAGCATGACATGGATATATGCCGCAAGCATGAAGTACCGATTATCATCACAAGCTTACAGGCGTCAAAAATGGTATATGACGCTACGCATAGTTATGGCGGCATAATTCTTCATGACGTTATAAATATCCGCCATTCCAAAAAGGCGCTCGAAATGGGTGCCGATGGCTTGATTGCGGTATGTTCCGGCGCCGGTGGACATGCGGGACGCTTATCACCGTTTGCTCTTATCCCTGAAATTCGTCAGTTTCATGACGGGCCCCTTTTGTTATCCGGTTCAATTGCTACGGGTGGCTCAATAGCCGCAGCCCAAGCCGTAGGAGCTGACTTAGCATATATCGGCACGCGTTTTATTGCTTCTGAGGAAGCCAATGCAGAGCAAGGATACAAACAAGAAATCATTGAATCCTCCGGCGAAGATATTGTTTATTCTTCTTTATTTACAGGTGTTCACGGTAATTACCTTAAAGGGTCAATCGAAAAAGCAGGCTTGGATCCCAATAATTTGCCTTCGGCAGATAAAAAATCAATGAATTTTGGTTCCGGCGGAAATACGGACGCTAAAGCGTGGAAAGATATTTGGGGGGCAGGCCAAGGAGTTGGTAGTGTTGATTCTGCGCCGTCTGTTTCCGAAATCGTGGATGAATTAAAACGTGAATATTTTGCTGCAAAAGAGCGAATTGTTGTTTAGTCATAGGCCGACATCAATGACTAATTGATATTGCAATTAAATATTGCCCTTATGGTGTGTCTGTTGACTCATTGCCATTGCAACCTTAATTTTCTTCCTTTACATAACCGTGGATGAGTCTGTTGTAGACTCTGAGTTTAGGGAGGTATGCCATGGGGAAATGGTTACTAGGGATTATTTGTCTGGCGATTGCCGCGTTGATTTATGCGTTTTTTGCGGGCCCAAAATATTCCAATACAATGGGCGCTGATATTCAAAGCGCATTAAATGCTAATGGTTACGATAACATTTCAGTGGATATGCATGGTCATGTCGCAACATTGAAAGGTGAGGCAGCCAATTTGGATGAATCACGCGGTGCTGTTGAAACGGCGCAAAATGCAGAATGTTCTAACTGTGATAACGAAAAGCGTTGGCACAAAGTCTTAAGTGATATCAAGGTGAAGAAAGCGCAGGCCCCCGCTGCAGTTGTTCAATCACCCTATACATTTGATATGGTTAAAAGTGCGGATGGGTCAGTCGTGCTAAATGGTTTTGTCGATAATGCGGATGAACGTGATGCTGTGCTTATGAAAGCGCGGTCTACGTTTTCAGGCACTGTTAGCGATGATAAGATTCGTATTGCCAAAGGAGCTCCGGACGGAAATTGGCTGAATGTCATTCAAACCAACATGGACGAATTGGCTATGTTGGAAACTGGACGCGTTCAAATGGAAGGTACCGGATTCCTCATTAATGGTGTGGCCGCAAATGCGGATATTCGTACAAAGATAAATGAGATGTCAGCTAAGATATCTGCACCATATACTGGTGCGGCAAATATTCAGGTTGAGAATCTTGCAGCTGATGCGGTGGGGCAGGTTAACTCCCAAGCCATTTGTCAGTCTTTGTTTAATGCTTTGAAAGATGGGCGGAAAGTTGGCTTCGAATCTGCTCGTGCTGAGATTAAAGGTAATTCTAGTTTTGATTTGTTAAATGAGATCGCTTCTGCTGCTAATCAGTGCGAAAGTTTTCGGGTGAAAATCGAAGGCCATACCGATAGTCAAGGTGATGATGCTTTCAATCAAGATTTATCCGAACGTCGCGCTAATACAGTATTGGCTTTCTTGGCGGATCAAGGTGTTGCGCGCGATCGTATGACAGCGATTGGTTATGGCGAAACGCAACCCGTTGCGGAGAATTCAACAGCAGCGGGACGCGAACAAAACCGCAGAACCGCCTTTACACTCACTCAAGTCCAGTAGGGGCTGGACTCATAAAATCCTGAACGGAGACAAACAATGAATTTAACATATATACTCTGCTACCTATTAGTGCCTTTGCTTCTCATGGGCCTACTGGGTTTATTTCTAGGCTGGCTCTTTTGGGGGCGTGGAAACAAATATGCTGGTGACCTTTCAATAGAGGGAGAAGGTGCATTAAAAGCCGAGGCCGATCAGCTTCGTGCAGAAAATCAAGAGCTTCGTGGCCGCATTGCGGCGAGTGAAGGTGACAATGACGACCTTAAAGGTAAACTAGCTGCTGCGGCTGCTGGTGCAGCCCTTGCTGGTGGCGCCGCCGTAGCCGCATCTGATGATAGCGACGGGGATGATGAAACATATGCACTTGAGTGGCGCAATCGCTATCTCGCTGCACGTGTGAAATATCTAGAAGGTCGTCTGAGCGATCAGGGCACACCGAAGGCCGCTACTAAGAAGGTTGCGCCTAAAAAGAAAGCCGCCCCTAAGAAAAAGGTAGCGGCGAAAAAGAAACCTGTCGCCAAAGCAAAAGCCGCTTCTAAGCCAAAGGTTCTTTATACTGATGGTCCCACTGATGGTACGCCAGATGACTTGAAACTTATCAAGGGTATCGGGCCGAAGTTCGAAAAAGACCTGAACGGAAAAGGCATTTATTACTTCCGTCAGATCGGCGCATGGAAGGCCGCAGACGTCAAGATGGTCGAAGGTGTGATTGATTCAATCCCCGGACGTATCAAGCGTGATGAGTGGGTTAAGCAAGCTAAAGGTCTTGCCAAAGGTACGTCATCTACATCAAAGCGTAAGCCTGGGCCAAAGCCTGGAACTAAGCGCGGCGCTCTAACTGCATCCGGTTCACCTCGCAAAAAGCCTGGGCCAAAGCCCGGAACGACGCGTGCGAGTAAGCCAAAGAAGAGTGATGCTGAAGTGGCTCTGGATAAATATTATGCCAACGTGAAAAAATATGACGCAAATGCTAAACGTAAAACGGTTGAAAACATCGTAAAGTATTGCGGAATTTCTTTGCGCTCACGTGACAGCTCATTAGTGGCATGTTCTGACGAGGCCGAGTTGAAGCGTGTTGCTGATGGTTTCGTGACCAAGAAGTTGGACAAATCTACGGGTCAGATGGATCTGGTCAAAGAGGTGTGTCAAGACATGAAGGGTGAACGATTCAAGTCTCGCGTGACATTCTATTACTTGGCAGCCAAAAAAGCCCGTAAGATGAACCTCTTTACCTAAGAGAGTCGTGCGGGTTTGATCCGCATATAAACGTGACTTTAAACCCGCCTTTATGGCGGGTTTTTTTATTGTGTCCTCGACATAAGTAGCGGCCTTATATTTGAGTCATGGAAGTGACACTAATTAAGGGCAGTTTTTGGCAAGCCGAGCGTTGGCCTAACTTTAGTATGGCGGAAATGGCGTGCCGCCATTGTGGCGAGGCTTATGTTTGGCCTGCTTTTCTCGATAGCTTGCAAGCTCTTCGTACGGATATAGGGCGTCCCTTTCACATCTTATCTGCACATCGTTGTGCGTTGCATAATGCAAGGGTTGGAGGCGCTCCATTATCACAACATTTAATGTTGGCGGTCGATATATCAATCAAAGGGCATGACAGAGTGAATCTGGCCGCCCGTGCCAAAACCTACGGCTTTACAGGCTTTGGTTATTACACGAATTTTCTTCATTTAGACTTTGGAAGGCCGCGTCATTGGTTTGGCGGCGGACAGGCAAGATATCTATGGCAAACCTTGTAAATTTAGGATTGGACGCAGCGGCGGGCGGGCTTTTTGGTATCATTGGAACCGCTCTAGGTCGGTTTGCCGGCTACTTTGAGCGAAAGCAGCTTCATGCACAAGAACAGGCAAGGTGGGGGCATGAATACCGCTTGCATGAATTAAACATGCAGGCCCGTCATCAAGAAACGGAATTGGAATTGGCTTTAACCGCGCAAGAAGGTTCGTGGAGGGGGTTGGAAACCTCATTGAAAGCCGAAGCTGCTTTAGGCAAAGCCAGTCGCTGGGTAATTAATCTTCTACGCCTGGTTCGTCCAACTTTGACGTTACTTTTGTGGGCTATTACGGCAATGATTTTTATTGTCACCCAAGACAGCGCCATAGTTGATGCCTCAGTCTTTGCCGCAACAGCGGCTACACTTTGGTGGTTCGGTGACCGCGCACCTAAGCCCGACATACAATATTCTCGTTAAACCGAAGTTACTGTTTGGTTCAGCTGCGTTGCTAAAAGCCCGGTCATTATCAGGAACATAAGCAGGCTATATTGAAAACCAATAAAGTAACTCATGAGCAAAGTTTTAAACCACCCGCGTTTGAACATATATCTTGCGCTGATTGGAAGGTAGATAACCATTCCCCAAAAGAAAATTTTCCCTAGGCCGGTAATCCCGGTCATTTGGCTTAGCAGGATAAGGACGAATAAAAATAGAAATGCAACGGCATGTATATAGGCGGCATGGACCAAGTGGTCAAACATCAGCGCATTCTTTTTCCCTCTGATGAATATAACGCCTGCGAACATTGCAAACGGCATCATAAAAAACATGACCCGTGGGAGATAAGTAGAGAACCCCCGGTTTAGAACTTCGGGCTGACGTAATACCGTCATAGTCAATCTTTGAATGGCTTTTGAATCTAGCGTTTTCCCATTGAGCGTAACTGTATTGATAGACCAAGCGCTTCGGTTCTGAGTGTCTAAATGAATCTCAGAAATCGTTGTTTCATCGAGTCCATTTCGCTTCATTTCCGTAAGAACATCCCGAATTTCTGTTTCTAACTCAGTCCTTTTCTCGGGCGTAAGGTTGTCGGGTAACGCCTCAATCATAGTAGTCTCTGAAAAAGGTAGAGTTTTTTCAGATAAACCTTGGGCCAGAGAAGGGCCTTCAGGGTAAACTCTCAATAGGCGATTGAAACGTGTAATAGCTCTTTCTTGTTTTTTAATAGCAAGCTCCACTGCTTTTTGCTGCATCTCTAAAGGAGATAGGCCATCACCTTCATTCCTCTCCTCAGCTAATTCGGCCAATTCTTCGTCAATTTGTTCTATGATTGAGTCGGATAAAAACTCGGATGAAGTCGCGCCTAATAGAGCGTAGTTCAGCCACTCTTCCGTTTCGAGATTACTTGCTCTGTCTTCAAATTCATCGGCTAAGTCTTCTAGTTTATCATCCTTATCCAATGAAAACTTCGCGTATAGAGGCCCTTCCACAAGACTCTCAACGCGAGCGAAATCAAGATTTTCATTTAATTTATCAAGTTTGCTCTGACGGGCAAAAAACAAAAATTGAGGCGAAAGCCGAACCTGGTTGTCGGTCAGCTCTGCCGGATTGCCGACATATCCATCACGTGCTTGAATATCCGTTCTTACGCTTATGATCCTTGTGTCTGTCAGGCTTAAATAGCCGAAAAGTATGATGGACATAGCGAGATAAATTCTTACGGGTGATGTCCATACGGCCCGGCGGCCATCCGCATATTCACGCGCGGTTTTGCCTGGACGCGTGAGAAGAGACCACCATGTTTTCCACATGCGCGACTCGAGCGAAAATACGGAAGTGAAAGCTTCTTTGATTAGGGCGAAAATAGAGCGGCGGAAGTCATCATTTTTCTGTCCGCAATCTTTGCAATAAAGGCCCACCATTTCGGCATCACAAGAGAAGCAGGATGTGCTTTGGTTTTTATTTGGAACATTATCAGCATCCAAGACACTTGTTGCCAATAAGGCTTCTACCTCTATCGTTTCTGATGGGCCGCCATTCACAGTTTTATTTCCCCTTACTGTCTAGTGCTCTATAACTGTAGCAGACCTTTTGCAGATGTCATGACGTAAAAAGTCTGTACTACCTGATTTTGACCTATAGGGATTACGTATGTTCGCTGGAAAAACTGTTGCAATCACCGGAGCCACAGGCGGTATTGGGCGCGGTATTGCAGAAATGTTCATTGCGCATGGCGCAAAAGTTGCCATCAGCGACTATAAACCTTGTGAAGAGACAGCCCAGGAAATCGGGGCTAAAGCCTATATTTGTGATGTTAGCGATGAAGCCGCTGTGCAGAAATTCATAAAGGGTGTTGAAACTGATTTGGGCGATATTGACATTTATGTTTCAAATGCCGGCATAGGTGAGGGCAACGGGAAATTTGTCGGCGGCGCAAGTAATGATGGCTGGCAGAAATCATGGGACATAAACGTCATGGGTTCTGTTTATGCGGCGCGAGACTTAATGCCGAAATGGGTGAAGCGGGGCTCTGGCCGCTTCGTTATTACTGCCTCTGCGGCGGGCTTGTTGAACCAAATTGGTAGCGCTTCCTATTCCTGTACGAAACATGCTGCCGTCGCTTTTGCGGAATCGATACAAATTGAACATGGCGCGGATGGCGTGAAAGCAAATTGCATTTGCCCTCAATATGTTCGGTCGGCCATGACCGAGGGAATGCCGATGGCCGAAAATAGTAAAGATGGGTTGTTGGAACCGAAAGATGTCGCCAATGCGCTGAAAGCCGCGATTGAGGCAGATGAGTTCTATGTCTTTTCTCATCCCGTCGTAAAAGACTACTTCATCAACAGGGCGTTACACCCAGATGCCTATTTACAGGGTATGCAAAAATTGAAACAAAAGGTCGGCGAAGCTTTTAAGGCGGCCAAAGCCGCGCGCAAAAACTAGTTTCATAAGGCTAAAAATAAGGAATGAAACATGTCTCACCGTTTTAATCTCGAAGGAAAAGTGGCTTTGGTGGCCGGAGCGAGCCGCGGAATAGGCGAAGCTGTAGCGCATGGTTTGGCTGAGCACGGGGCTACGGTCGTATGTTCTAGCCGCAAACAAGGTGACTGCGAAAAGGTGGCAGAAGCTATCCGTGCTAAAGGCGGCAAGGCCGTCTCTGCCGAACTTCATTTGGGAGAGCTCTCTCATCATGATAACGTTTTGGGCATGATCGAGAATGAATTTGGTCGACTTGATATTTTGGTCAATAATGGCGCGACAAGCCCTCATTTCGGCCCAGCGCATGAAGCGAGTGAAGGCGCTTTTGACAAGACTATTGAAGTCAATACTCGCGGCCCATATTTCCTTACGACAAAGGCATTTAAGTTGCTGAAAGCTGACGGAGGTGGTTCCGTTATTAATGTGGCTTCTATTGATGGCATTCAGCCCGCAGAATTTCGCGTTATTTACGGCATGAGTAAGGCCGCTCTGATTGCTATGACCAAAGGCTTGGCAAAGGAATATTCACAACACGGTGTACGTGTTAATGCATTATTGCCAGGTTTCACTGATACCAAACTGGCAAGCGCCCTGAAAAACAACCCTGCCATGGACCTCTATGTTAAAATGAACCTAGCCATTAAACGTATGGCCCAGCCTGAAGAAATGGTGGGGGCTGTTCTTTATATGGCCTCTGACGAGGCGAGCTACTACACAGGTCAGAGTATGATTGTTGATGGCGGGGCCGTCATTTAATGACTGAACAGAATTCAACCGTTGATGTCCGCAAGGGCGAGGAATTGGATATGGCGGCCGTGGATGCCGTTCTAAAAGACATATTGCCGGACCTGACAGGAGAGGCGAGAGTAACGCAATACCCATCGGGAGCGTCGAATTTAACCTATGCTGTCGATTACCCGAACCGCAGACTTGTGCTGCGTCGTCCACCTTTTGGCGATAAGCCCAAATCCGGCCATGATATGAATCGTGAATACCGCGTCATGACCGCACTGAGAGGAGAAATACCCGTCCCGAACACGGTTTATTATACCGATGACGCCTCTATCATCGGTGCTGAGTTTTACGTGATGGATCGCTCTGAAGGCCCGCTAATTCACAAGACTATTCCAAAAGAATGGAATTGGACGGCAAAAGAAGGGCGAGAGCTTTGTGAGAACTTCTTCCAGACCCTTATCGATATGCATACTGTTGATTATGAGACTGTTGGCCTTGGCGATTTCGGGAAACCGGAAGGCTATGTTAACCGTCAAATTATGGGGTGGAATCGCCGTTTTGAAGCCGCTTGGACGGATGATATTGAAAAATTCGAAGATGTTCAGCAATGGCTCGTTGATAATATGCCCGCAAAAGAGCGTGGCGCGGCTATTATTCATGGTGATTATCGTATCGATAACTGCATTTTGAAAGCCGACGACCCGACCCAAATTGAAGCTATTCTAGACTGGGAAATTTCTGCTCTTGGTGACCCCATGATGGATTTGGGTAACACGCTCGCTTATTGGATTCACGCTGATGACCCGCCCTTTATGCAACTGATGGTTCGTCAACCTTCTACTGCAACCGGGATGATGTCACGACAGAACATATTGGATTTTTATGCTGCAAAGACAGGGGCGGATGTCTCTAATTTTCAGTTTTATTATGTATACGGTATTTGGCGTCTTGCCGTTATTATTCAACAAATTTATGCCCGTTTTTATCGCGGGCAAAACGACAACCCTCGCTTTAAAGATTATGGCCAAATGACCACAGCGCTCGGCCACTTATCTCGTATTAAAATTAAAACTGGCGAATTGTAAGGAAGAGAGACAGGAAATATGACCCAAATGGATTTAGGAATGTCAGAGCGTGTTAAACCGCTTGTCGAAAAAGTGCGCCAAATGGTTCAAGATGAAATCCTTGAAGCCGACGCAGAGTATCATGCTGAAGTTGGTAAAGCTGGAGACCGTTTCCAATTCACAGAGCGCCAAAACGAAATTCGTGAGGGCCTAAAGGCGAAAGCGAAGGCACAAGGGCTCTGGAATTTTTGGTTGACGGATTCGGAACGCGGTTTTGGTCTCTCAACGGTTGAATATGCCTATCTGGCTGAACAAATGGGCTGGTGCACTTTAGCCCCTGAAGTTTTTAATTGCTCAGCGCCCGATACTGGAAATATGGAAGTTTTAGAGCGCTACGGCACTCAAGAACACAAAGACAAATGGCTCAAACCTCTATTGGAAGGTGAGATCCGATCCGCTTTTTTAATGACAGAGCCTGACGTAGCGTCTTCTGACGCCACTAATCTTGACTTTAAGGCCGTAAAAGACGGCGACGAATGGGTCTTTAATGGTGAGAAGTATTGGTCATCAGGCGCAGGGGACCCACGTTGTTCTGTTTATATCCTTATGGCCCGTACAGCCGATCGCGATAGCGGTGTTCCGCGGCATGGACAGCATTCCATGTTCGCGATTGAAGCTGGTTTGCCAGGGATTGAAATCCTTCGGCCTATGACTGTTTTCGGTAATGATGATGCGCCGCATGGCCATATGCATATTCGTTTCACAAATGTTCGTGTGCCTGCTGATGCGCTTTTGATCGGCGAAGGGCGAGGGTTTGAAGTTAGCCAAGGTCGCCTTGGACCGGGCCGTATCCATCATTGTATGCGAGCCGTTGGCCAAGCCGAACGAGCTTTGAAACTTATGTGTGAGCGCTCATTAAACCGCACCGCTTTTGGTCGCCCACTCGCGAAATTAGGCGCGAATTACGACATTATTGCCGAATGTCGTATCGCCATTGAACAGGCGCGCTTACTTTGCTTGAAAGCTGCGTGGATGATGGATCAAGGTGATGCGCGTGCTGCTGCGCCGTATATTTCTCAAATCAAAGTTGCTGCTCCCAATATGGCCTTAAAAGTGATTGATGAAGCCATGCAAATGTTTGGTGGTACGGGTGTTAGTCAAGATACGCCTCTAGCGGATATGTACGCAGCTATGCGAACCTTACGTTTTGCAGATGGGCCTGATGCGGTTCACCGCATGCAAGTCGCAAGAAAAGAACTTAAGCCGTATACGAATTCTAAAGTATAAATTTTTCGAAATTTTTAAAAGAGTTCCTCTACCAGCCTCAGCTTCATAGCTGGGGTTTAGGGAATGACGGCGTTTAATATTACGGTTGGGCACAGGAGTGCCCAATTTTCTGAGCGAAAGCTCTATCAAGGAAAACAATTAGTTATTGTTTTCACACTCTCGATTTTTTTGAGCGCAACGTTACTCTTTTCGGTACAGCCGATGTTTTCGAAGCTCGTGCTACCTTTATTGGGAGGCTCATCCAGCGTCTGGAATACGGCGATGGTATTCTTCCAAACAATGCTTCTTCTCGGCTATATTTACGCCCACGTGATTTCGAAATATTTCACGTTGAAAAAGCAAGTGGCGATTCACGTTGTTCTGCTTTTGGTAGGATTACTATTCTTACCCCTCTCAATTACTGAGAATTGGACAGCGCCAACGGACGGAACGCCGACATTCTGGTTGCTTGGCTTGTTCGCTGTTTCTATAGGCGTACCTTTTTTCGCTATTTCCGCCAATGCTCCTCTTTTTCAAAGCTGGTTTAGTAGGACCAATCACAAACATGCAGGGGATCCATATTTTCTCTACGCCGCCAGTAATGCGGGTAGTTTACTAACACTGTGTGCTTATCCTGTATTGATAGAACCCAATCTCATATTGGATGTACAAACAGGGAGTTGGACAGTCGGCTATGGTCTTTTGATTGCCTTCATTATCTTGTGTGGTGCTTTGGCTGTGTTTAACCGAGCCGAAAAACACAAGATTGCCACACCGATTAAAACTGAGCGCAGTAATGAAAATATAGGTGTTGTTGATAACCCGATTGCTCTCAAAACGGCCCTTTTTTGGATTTTGTTGGCTTTCATTCCTTCCAGCCTTATGTTGGGAGTAACCTCTTATATAACGAATAACATTGCTTCAGCGCCCTTCCTCTGGATTATTCCGCTGGCCTTATACCTCTTCACTTTCGTTATCGTTTTTATGCGAAAGCCAATTCTCAAATACAATCAACTCAACTGGTTGTTTCCCACAGTATTTGTTGCCGCCATATTTATTCCAATCATCAAGCATATTCCTCACATTGTTTCGATTGGAGCAGCTTTAAGCATCTACTTCTTGATTGCTCTCTATAGTCATAGCCGGTTGGTGGAGGCACGTCCCTCCGCTAACAAACTTACACAGTTTTATATCCTGATGTCTTTAGGCGGTGTTTTGGGCGGCGTGTTTAACGCCTTAATTGCGCCCATGGTATTTAACGACATCTATGAGTACATATTAGTACTATGGCTGGCAGGCAGCGTGGTCGCTGCGGCTAATAGCCCTTTGAAACGGCCAAGCCTGAAATCACTTTATTTTGTGATCTCCTATATCGTTATTGCGTCAATAGTCATTACCGTGGTGATCAACTCTTTCGAAAACCCCTATTTGATGGTTTTAATCATGGCAATCGGATTTGCGTTTATTGTCATGAAACGTTTGAACTTGGGGGTAGACTCCATAATCTTTAATTCAGCCGCAGTGATTGCACTGGTCTTTATGTTTATGAGCGCTGAGTATGTCTACAAAGAACGCTCTTTTTATAGCTCAATTAAAGTAAAGACTGTCGTTAAAAATGGCGTCAAAGCGCACGCGTTTTTACATGGCGATACCATCCATAATTACCAATTATTAGATGACGCAAGCGCCACAATTCCACTGGCGTATTACGCAGAGGGTAACACTTTTGATCAGGTTGTTGATGCTGTTCGAGTCAACAAGCCGACAATGGACATAGCCGTTATAGGATTGGGAGCAGGGGCTATGGCTTGCTTTGAACAACCCGGCGATAAATGGACATATTTCGAGATTGATCCGGCTGTGGTGAAAATGGCCAAAAATACAGAGTTATTCACTTATTTGGATAGGTGCGCACCTAATGCGGATATTCGTTTAGGCGACGCGCGTATGACGATACAAAGCCTTGGCAGAGCGTCTCAAGATGTCATTATTGTTGATGCTTTTTCCTCGGACTCAATACCGGTTCACCTTGTAACGCGTGAAGCCTTGGCTATCTACCGTCAGCATTTAAAAGAAGATGGTGTCATCTTTTTCCATACCTCAAACCGTGTCATGGATGTAAGTTCAGTCGTTGCGCGTCTTGCCGATGACATCGGATGGGAAAAACAAATTATTTCCGTCAATACTCTGGACAATCACCCCTTCAAAGAGTTCTTTAACTCTTCAACAGGCGTTATAATCGGGCCAAAAGAGGCGATGGCTTCTCTCACGCAAGACAAACCTAATTGGAGTGAGTTTGAAGCGAATGAAATGGTTGAACTTTGGACGGATGATTACTCTTCTATCTTGGGGCCAATACGAGCGCATCATTGAATAACGTAAATTAAACGGTTAAGCCTCACTTGAAATAAAGAGGTGAGGATTTATGCCCAGTTTTGATATCGTATCTGAGGCCGATATGGCAGAAGTTGATAATGCCATTCAAAATGTGATGCGCGAAATTACTGTGCGATATGATTTCAAAGGGTCAAAATCAACGGTCGAGAGTGCAGAAGGGCAAATCAAAGTTTTTGCTGATGATGATCTCAAACTGAAACAGATGCATGAGATATTGCGCGGCAACTTGCACAAGCGCGGTATAGAGCCAGGCCAGCTAGATTACCAAAAAGTAGAACCTGCTGCCGGTCAATCCGTGCGCCAGACAATTTTGGTCAAAAACGGTATTGACAAAGAGATGGCCAAGAAGATTGTTAAAGATATCAAAGGGTCAAAGATAAAGGTTCAAGTCTCTATTCAAGGGGAAACCTTGCGCGTAAACGGCAAAAAACGCGATGACTTGCAACAAACGATTCAATTTGTGAAAGACCTAGGATTGGAACAGCCCGTGCAATTTAAAAACTTTCGGGATTGATGTACTCTTTGGATTAGTCCGCGCGATAGGCCATTTTACCATCCACCATGGTAAAGAGTGGTTCGCTTTTCAGAATGTCAGGCCCTGAAGCCGTCATCATGTCTGTTTTGAAGGCACTGAAATCTGCCTTCTTCCCGACTTCAATCGTCCCTATAATATTGTCTGTGAAAGACGCAAAGGCTGGCCAGATTGTGAACATCTTTAGGGCTTCTTGAGGTGTCACCTTTTCATCTGGGTACCAGTTTTCAGTGCTGAAGCCTTTTAAATCTTTACGTTGAGTAGCCGCATAGAACTCAATACGGGGGTCTCCGACCTCTACGGGGGCATCTGATCCGCCAACAATGCGTGCACCGGAATCGATTAAACTGCGCCAAGCATAACCGCCAGCCAGCCTCTCTTTACCCAAACGGTCAACCGCGAAGTGTAAGTCGCCTATGGCATGACTGGGTTGCATGGATGGAATGACATTATATTCGGCGAAAAGCGGGATGTCATCGATATGAACGATCTGGGAATGCTCAATACGCCAACGTGGGTCTTTCACTTTCCAATTTGATTGGGGGACAGCATTAAAGGCGTCTTTATACCAATTGAGGACATAGCGGTTTGCCTTGTCGCCTATAGCATGCGTGTTTACTTGGATGCCGTTCCGTAGAGCTGTCTGTAAAAAGGCCTCCACTTGAACTTCTTTCAAAGTCATGAGCCCGTCGTTTTCCGGGTCGTCGGAGTAGGGGGCCAATAAAGCGGCACCCCGTGAGCCTAAAGCCCCATCAGCGTATAACTTTATTGCACGCGTCACGATTAATCCGTCATCTGACGTTTCATCGAAACTTTGTGTCTGCATGTCACGGTCTGTTGAAATGTCTAAAGAGTTGTAAACCCGAATTTTGATGTCACCCGATTTCCCTAGCGCATGAAGTAACGGCAGATCATTAGGGTCAACAGACATCGAGTGGATATTTGCCCACCCCCTTGAGGCATAAAGCGCCGCGCCTTTTATATACGCTTCGCGGCGTCTCTCCTTTGTAAGTTTAGGCATTAAACCGTCGAGCAGTTTAATCGCATTATCAATCAACATACCTGTTGGGATGCCCTCGCTATCCTTATTAATAGCACCGCCAAAGGGCGCTTTTGTAGCAGCGTTAATTTTCGACAACTCTAATGCTTTTGAATTGGCAACAACCGCATGCCCGTCAGCGCGCTCTAATATAACGGCTCGATCGGAAACAACGGAGTCCAAGTCTTGCCGCGTAGGGAATCGCTTTTTTGGCCAATGGGTTTCAATCCATCCACGACCGTAAATTGTTCCGGTTTTGGAGGTCCCTGCTTCTGTTCTGAGCCGATCTTTCAGTTCTTCAATAGACGCCGTGCCTTCGAGATTCAGAGTCATTTCTCGGAGACCAATACCGATTAGATGCCCGTGTCCATCCGTTAACCCGGGATAGAGCGCTGCGCCGTTCAAATTGATAACTTGGTCGCCAGTATAGGGGCACCAGCCATCACTTTCGTCGCCAGAATAGGAAATCACGCCCTCTGAAACGACGACAGCCTTAACCATGGGCAAACTGTCTAGCGCCGTATAAATCGGGCCGCCAGAGATGCACCAGTTCGCTACAGAGTCCGTAGTCTTGATATCATCTTTGGGTGTGTTTGGTCCGCAGGCTGAAAGGACAGTTAAAAGTGCGAGGGTGGCACCTTGTATGTAATTAGACATGTATTCGCTCTCTATTATCTGAGAGCAGGATAACGAAAAAGATTGAGTGGACTAGGCCGTCTTTAAGATTTCTTGGGAATTGACGTTAATTATGCCTTTTTCACCCAATACTGTGTCAAAGGCGGCCAGAATTTCCGCAAGTTTGACTGGCTTTGCTAGCGCTTCATCCATGCCGATATTCACGCAAAGCCGTTTCTGTTGATATTGGGGATCAGCGGTTAGTGCGATTATAGGCACCTCAGAATAACGGGCATCAGAGCTACGAATAGACAAGGTCGCTTCTATCCCGTCCATCACTGGCATGTGAATGTCCATAAGGACAACGTCAAACTCTTGCCCTTCCAATCTTTCAATGGCTTCGGCGCCATCATTCGCAGTTGCAATGCTTCCAACAACGGAGTCTAGCAATGATGAAACGACCATATGGTTCGTCGCGTTATCATCGACGACTAGTAACCTCAGGTCTGAATAGGCCGTTTTTTTAGGTTTCGCCTTATTTAGCATCGAAGTCACTAAGTCACTGCTGAGACTATTGGATTGGTTTCTTTCTTGTTCAGAGGTGTCAATAGGTTGACGTTTTGACTCCGATTGGATTGTTTGTTCTGCAACCCTTGTAGGCGCAATCGTTTCAGGCGTATCTATTGGAAGCCTTTCATTGTTATCCTGTGTATCAGATTTAGTTTCTGGAGTTATTGTGGAGGCTTCATCCTTAAAAGGTATTGCGATCACAAATACAGTGCCTTTGCCAAGCTCTGATTTCACCTTAATCGTTCCGCCCATCATTTCTATGATTTGCTTTGTGATTGTCATACCCAAACCGGTGCCACCGTAGCGACTTGAAATAGATTTATCCGCTTGAGTATAGGCGTCAAAAATATGCGTCTGTTGCTCTTTCGTCATCCCAATGCCGTCATCTTTAACAGCCAAAACAAGACTGTCTTCATCGGCATTCTTTTTGACACGAGCTAAGAGGACTTGAATATTGCCATTTTCCGAGAATTTTATCGCATTTGAAAGAAGGTTGTTGAGACATTGTTCATAACGATATCCATCCATTGTCATCATTTCAGGTAAATTAGGGTCAATACGACAACTCAAATTCACATCGTTCTTTTTGGCTTGAACTTCCCAAAGCTTACAAACATTTTCAACACATTTTGCAGGGCTGGTCGGCGTAGGGTCTAAGGAAACTTTGCCTTCTTCCAACTTGCTGTGAGTCAGGGTTTCATCGACAATTCGCAATATTTTCTCAGCGGAGTTTTGTATCAGCTCTAATTTCGGTGTGATTTCTGGGTCGGAATGATGGAATATTAAAGCGTCAGAAATGCCAATGACCGCATTCATGGGGGTGCGCACTTCATGGCTTAAATGTGCAAGAAAGTTATTTTTCGCATGCAAGGCTTTTTGTGCCGTTTTCATCGCAAGCTTTTGTTCTTTTTGGAGGCGAACTTCTTCAGAAATGTCAATGTAGTAACAGAATACACTGACAACTCTTCCGTTCTCGGCTAAGCGCGGGATGCCGTAACCACGGCACCAAAGCACTTTTCCGTTTTTATCAATCATTCGAGTTTTTATATCCCAATTTTCTTTTTGGGTTAGAGAATTACTCCAGGCTTTTCGGCAGGCCTCAACATCATCAGGATGAAGTAAATAATCTATCCCTTCATCTTGAGCTTTTTTAATTCTGTCTTCTCCGAACGTTTCGATCATGTTTTCTGATGAAAGGTGCCATGTCTGAGTCTCTAAATTATAGGACCAATAGCCGGCGGCGCCCACACGCATAGCCAGATCAAGCATATGCTTGCTTTCATATTCGTCTGTTATGTCTGATACTGCCAACAGCATTCGGCCATCACGTCCGTAACCCTGTTTTAAGCACAGGCGTTTACCTGAAGGCGTGGTGATTTGCAGGTTCCCTTGGTTTTCACTCGCACGCAATCGTGCGTTAGTTTTCAAATCATTCGATAATGACTCTAATGTGGATTTTACACCTTTACCAAAATCACCCCGATTAACACAATATTCGATGAGGTTGTCGTAACATTTGAACGCGACGAAATCCTCGCGAGTCAAATCAAACATAGAGCAGCAAGAGGCATTAGCAAATTCGAGGTTAAGGTCCGAGTCGAAAACCATCAAACCTTGATTTGACATTTCCCCAATGCGGTCGAGCCAGAAATAATCCTCGGAACGCCTCGTTGATTGTCGGCGATCAGTATCTACAGGCGCATCAACAGAGTCAGCGCTCGATTGCGGATACAAGTTTGATGATGTCATCGCGGACTCCGTGAATAGTGAGTCCAAAATCATATGAAATGACCAATATGTGGTTAATATCTAAGGCAAGTCTCTGTGTTTAGGGGGCTTAAGTTGGTGAAATTCAATGTCACCACATCCTTTGGTAGAGGAAGCCTTTGAACATGTCCCGAAAGCGGATGCTAAAACGAATCGAAGGTAAAACTGGTGCCGCGAGGGAGAATTGAACTCCCGACCTCATCATTACCAATGATGCGCTCTACCACTGAGCTACCGCGGCGCTAGTGGCGTGCCTATAAAGGAACCCATGTGGATTGAAAAGAGTAATTGCATGCCTTTTCACAACTGAATACTATGAGGCATGGCTAAAACACCCAAAGAAAAACCTTTATCTCGCGAGGAGCGTCTCGCCAAATCTCTACGAGATAATTTGCGGCGCCGTAAGGCGGCAGCACGCAAAGCGCCTCAGGCGGGTAAATTGGAAAATCCCGCCCCCTAAATATTCATGTAAGAACGAAACTCTTCAATAGGTCGTGTCATATTACTCACCTCAAATTTGGCTTAATCAAGACATGTTTAGGCCCCAGATAGACCATAATTTGCGCTGACTCTGTGTTTCCTTGCGACAAGAGGGTTGCACTGGCGAACGGCACTGAATAGGCACAAACTCATGGATAAAATTGTTATAGAAGGCGGCGTTCCGCTCAACGGAGAAATTGCGATAAGCGGCGCGAAAAACTCCGCTATCAAACTTATGGCGGTTTGCCTGCTGACTAATGAAAAAATAACGCTAACCAATATGCCGCGCTTACGTGATACGCGCTCTATGGCGCAGCTTCTGGCGCATTTGGGTGTTGAGGTTGATGCCGGAGAAGGCAGCATAATGACCCTTCACGCGCAATCATTATCAGACCCTGTCGCTCCTTATGATCTTGTCCGTAAAATGCGTGCGACATTTAATGTCCTCGGACCATTATTGGCGCGCACAGGTAAAGCGCGTGTTTCTTTGCCCGGCGGATGCGCTATCGGCGCTCGTCCCGTGGATTTGCATTTGAAAGCACTGGAGCAATTAGGGGCGAAAATTAAGCTTGAAGAAGGCTATGTCGTCGCCACGGCAAAGGACGGATTGAAAGCCGCAGATATTACTTTCCCATTTATCAGTGTCGGCGCGACAGAGCATACTATGCTTGCAGCGGTTTTGGCTGACGGCGTTACGACATTGAACAACGCCGCGCGTGAACCGGAAATTATCGACTTGGCTATCTGTTTGAACGCTATGGGCGCAAAGATTTCGGGGGCAGGGCGCTCGCATGTCACAATCGAAGGGGTCTCTTCATTGTCAGGAGTTTCGCATAGTGTTGTGCCTGACCGAATTGAGGCGGGAACCTATGCCTTGGCTGCGGCAACGGCCGGTGGTTCTGTACGTTTAACGAATATTCGCTCTGATCATTTAGGAGCTCTATGGCCTTTGATTGCGCAAGCGGGCGCGAAAGTAAGCCTCGACGAGACAACCGTGCTTATCGAAAGGCAACCGGGTCGACCGCGGCCGATTGACATGGAAACCCAAGCCTACCCCGGTTTCCCAACAGATTTGCAGGCACAATTTATGGGATTGATGTGTCTGGCGGATGGCGTATCCATCATTAGAGAAAACATTTTCGAAAACCGCTTTATGCATTGCCCAGAATTAGCGCGTATGGGCGCAGATATTACCGTACGCGGCAGGGAAGCGGTAATACGGGGCGTAGCTGAACTTAGAGGCGCGCCTGTTATGGCAACGGATTTACGGGCGTCGGCGTCCTTGATAAATTGCGCCTTGGCAGCCAAAGGGGAAACGCATATTGGTCGTGTCTATCATTTGGACCGCGGCTTTGAGAAGATTGAGGTCAAATTAGGTCAATGTGGTGCAAAAATAAAACGAGTTGCGGAAACTGATTAAAATTTATGGCAAGTTCTCATTATCAACACCTACGTTTAAAAGCAGAAAGCCCGGATGGCTTGAAGGTTATCTCCAGCGCGGTGCAGGATGCAATTTTGCGTGTTGAGGGCATTATTTACGATCCAAAAGCGCGTAGCCTGACGCTGGGTCTTCAACGTTACCGTCATGAAGCTAAGGGTAAAACAAGAATTTTTAGCGGCCTTAGATTTGACAGTGTTCTGTCTTTGAAAAGCACAGCCATTGACCGAACAAACAAAGATGCATTTCTCGTCTTATTATCCATTGATTTTGAGGAAAGTGATGCTCCCGCAGGTGTTTTGAACCTTGAGTTTTCAGGTGGCGGGCGCCTTTTGGCGGAAGTGGAGTGTCTCGACAGTCTTTTGCTGGATAGAGGCGAGCCTTGGTCTGCAAAGAAAAAACCCGATCACAATGTTTAGCTGTTTGCGTTAATATCATCTGTGAGTGAGACGCCAGATATCGACCCCGCTGAAGAGCATTATATCTCTGAATTGCACATTGATGATGAGAGCCTTCCGGCCAGCTCCGTTGAAATGCAACATGAACGCCGGGTCGCGATTTTTGATTTGTTGGAAGACAATGTCTTTCGTCCCTTAGAAAGTGCCAGAGGGCCATATGCTGTAAGGCTATCCTTAGGTGACGGAAACCGCCTTATAATCAATGTAACTCGAACAAATGGTAGGGAAAGAGGGAGTTTTAAGCTATCTCTCATACCATTTCGACGGGTCATCAAAGATTACTTCATGATCTGCGAAAGCTATCATAATGCCATCAGAACGGCCACATCTGCACAGATTGAGGCAGTCGACATGGGGCGCAGGGGACTTCACAATGAAGGCTCTCGTATGCTGACGGATGGGCTACGAAATTCTATCGAAATTGATTTCAACACCTCCCGCCGTCTTTTTACGCTCATATGCGCTTTGCATAGGCGAACATAATATGGTCGAGGCACAATCCGTTTTATTTATCTGCCAAATGAACATGGTGCGGTCGCCTATGGCCGAGGGGTTGATGCGCGAAATGTACCCAAAATCGAAGACTGTTCGGTCTTGTGGCTTATCACAAGGGGATAAAGACCAGCTGGTAGAGGCCGTTATGGCGGAAATGGGCATTGATATGAGTACACATGAGCCTCAGGTTTTACATAATTTTGACCCGAAGGCATTTGACTTGGTAATTGCATTCACAAAATCAGCGTCTGAGGCGGCTAATGCCTATTTTGAGGCGGGGCATGCAGAAATTATGTATTGGCCATTACCCAGTCCGGAGGAGGGCTCCCTCGATATTCGCGGGATAATGAATAATTACAGGGCTTTAAGAGAGGTCATAAAAGCCCGTTTACTCTCAAAATTCGGCCCCGCGGAGGTTTAAGACCTGAAATAGCTCTGTTATATTGAGAAAAAGGCCTATATAGCGCTCGGAAACCTGCAATTACGAGAATCAAAATAAAGGATTAGATTTGGCTAAAGAAGAATTATTAGAGTTTGAAGGTGAAGTCGTTGAACTTCTGCCTAACGCAACATTTCGCGTGAAACTCATCAATGATCATGAGATTATTGCTCATACAGCTGGCCGCATGCGCAAAAACCGCATTCGCGTACTAGCCGGTGACCGTGTCACAGTCGAGATGACACCTTACGACTTGACTAAAGGTCGTATTACTTATCGCTTCAAATAGCGATTTATGCGGTTTATTTTAGCGAGCGCATCGCCTCGACGGCAGTCCTTGCTCGCGCAAATTCATATTACGCCTGACGCCATTCTTCCGGCGAATATAGATGAAGACCCTATTCCGGGTGAACGGCCCGGCCCCCATGCCAACCGATTAGCATCTGAAAAATGCGAGGTTATTGCCTCTCGAGAGAAAGACGCTGTTATTCTAGCGGCCGACACGGTTGTCGGCGTCGGGAGGCGTATTTTACCGAAAGCAGAAACTGAAGAGCAGGCAAGGTATTGCCTCAAACTTCTTTCGGGTCGAGCGCATCACGTCTTCACCGGCATTTCGATCTATTCACCTGACAAAGGCCAGCAAAGCCGTGTTGTGGAAACGCGGTTGAAATTCAAAGTTCTCTCTGAAAAAGACATAAAATATTACGTTGACTCCGGCGAGTGGCATGGAAAAGCGGGCGGATATGGAATACAAGGCTATGCAGAGAGTTTCATTCAATCCCTTTCAGGATCTTACTCCAATGTTGTCGGTTTGCCGCTAACAGAGACGCGTCACGCCCTTATTCATCATGGCGTGATTTCGGCATGAAACGTCGCGCCGTCATTGAATATGCCGTGGGTGAAACACGCGCGGCGGTCTATGAAGGACGGCGATTGGTCGAGTTGCATCTGTCCCGAAAATCTCAAGACAATTATCCGCAAGTCGGTGACATTTACATTGCACGAGTGACAAAAGTCGATACGGCCATAAACGGAGCCTTTCTTGACTTAGGCGGAGCCCTTCAAGGGTTTGTGAGTTTTACCAATAACCGCCAAATGCCGAGACTAATTGAGGGACAATTCATTCGAGGTATGGTGGCCCATGCCGCAGACCAAGACAAAGTGAGCCGCCTCCGCTTTCTGGACGTAACGCCCGAAACCAAAGTCGGTGCAGTGGAAAAAACATCTTTGAAAGACCGTCTTTCCAATCGCTTTGAAGGTGTTAGCTTTGACGAAGCACGGGTGTCGGCCATTGATGAAGCGACGGAACGCCGTTTGGCAATTAAGAGTGGGGGGGCTGTCACCTTTGACCAAACCCAAGCCCTTCTCGCTATTGACGTTGATAAAGGGCAGGGACTCAATACGTTTGAGGTCTGCCGGGAAGCGATCAACCTCATTGCGGCTCAAATTAGATTGCGGGGCTTAGGCGGTTTAATTGTTATTGATTTCCCAAATTTGCGCTCCACCAAACAACGTAATCAGTTGGTCAAAGCTGCGGAAGCGGCGTTTGAAACAGACCCTGCGATTGTTAAGGTGGCGCCTTTATCTCGTTTTGGCTGTCTTGAGATGACCCGCTCCAAAGATTACCCGTCATTAGATAGCCTCTTGAATACGCGTTTTGGGATGCCCACTATCGAGACAATTGCCTTGCGCGCTCTCCGCCAGCTAGAGCACGAAGCCAAGCTAAATGGCGGTGCTAAATTTGCTCTCTCTTTACAAAAAGATGCCTTTGCTTGGCTCTCTAAAGGTACAATTGATTGGAAAGAGGAAATGGTTGGTAGAATTGGCGGGAGGTTTGAGATTACCTCAATCGACAGACCTGGTTTCTCAATACAAGCAGATCGCTAACGGGCAAAGTTATGACCAAAACACTCTGTAATATTTGCAAAGACAAACCCGTATCTAAAGACTTTAAACCCTTTTGTTCAAAACGATGCGCAGATATCGATTTAGGGCGCTGGCTTAAAGGCGGATACGCTATCCCAACCTCCGAAAGAGCGCCAAAGCCAGTCAATGATGCATAAAATTATTGAAGCTTTAAGTGGTCAAACAAGACTTTATTGTCGCTAAAATAATCATCGAGTTTCAATCGCTTACTCTCATTCTCTAATATATTTGGATCAGTGTAAGAAAAAGCGCTCACTTTAATGCCGTCCTGTCGATATTGCGTTACAAGGTCAGGCCAAACCTGTCCCGCGGGGACGCAGACATGGGTCAAGATTTCTCTCATCTCGCCTCTTATAGGGCCATCAACAAACCACCCCGAACGTTCGCCCTTCACCAGACGTCTTTTCGGGCGTTTAATGTAGCCTTTCTGCGCAGAATAAACGTGATGAAGCGCGCGCGTATTGCGTCCAGGGCGTCTGCACCAGTGGCTTAGACAAAGAGACTGTCCAGATTCTATATCGTTCAGAGCGTAAAGAACTTCGGGCAGCCAACTCACCCAGACAACGCGGCTTTGAAGGTTGAAGCTACGTATGAGCGCATAAAGCGCCACTTCAAAGCCCGCATCCTTTACATCAATCAGAATTTTACAGTTTATGTTTTTGTGAGCAGCAATTGCGGCAAAGAGCGCCTCTGCCGTTGGGATAGGGCCAAAATCTCCGCCTAAGGCATTGATGTCTTTGGCCATCAAATTGCTCAGGTGATGCGTTTTGCCGGAGCGGTCTTGCGCTGCTTCGTCATGATATATCAAAGGCGTTCCGCAGCGAGAGAACCGTATGTCGAATTCAATTTGCTGGACGCCGAAATCCAAAGCAGCAATTAAACCCTCAACCGTATTTTCGTGTTCAGAGAATCCCCGAAATCTGTGTGAAACAAGCGCTTTAAAATCAACCATGTCCCGACAGTATTAAATATCAGGTAAAGTACAAGAGGTAGAGTGCCACTGCACGGAGATTAGTCTTGCGAATTAGTTCGTAACATCTTTTATGGAAGGTCGAAGCCACCCCAGAGCACTGAAAAAGCTTCGCAGTGAATAATCACGCTCTTGTAATCGGACAATGAAATGTTTTCGGGGAGGGTATAGCTTTGCGCACCCTTTTTAGATTTCAATACGCCAATTTTCAGGCTGCTACCATCTACCGACTCATTGCTCAGTTCAGACAGATTCTTTTTTGATAGATAGATCTTTAAATCTGGTCCGCCTTTTGTTTTGAAGTCCTCTGAAAATTCAATGTCGATACCCGTATTCGTTTTTAAGATTTGAGCCGTGCCATCAATTGAATAACGTTTCTTGATAAAGGGCAAAGTTGTAACCTCTACCTCAGCCATATTTTGAGTGCCAGAACTGACCTGCGAAGCACTCGCCCATGTAGGCGCAAAGGCCATTGCAATAATGACCAATAAAATGTGACTAAGTATTTTCATGGCATCTTTTTCTCACAATATCTCTCTCACATCCAATCACAGGGACGTTATTTCGCAGTCAGAGAAAACACGCCGATTTTTGAATAAAAAGAGGGCTGGTGCCCGAATCTGAGTTAAATTTGGGGTTTTCTTGATTTCAAATAATTCAATTCAGGGGTAAAATCCAGCTACTACAAAGGTGTTGTTGATGCTTTGTGTTTGTTTCGGTTCTAGTGAGTTGCATTCAAATGAGGGGGTGATTGAGGAACGGGTCTTATTTGACCGTGAACAAGGCCAAACTTTCGCCTGAGGGAGCTTGCACCTGGGGTTAGCGTTGATTAGGTTAAAGTTAAAACAGAAGCGAAGATCGTCTATAATTAAATGAACAAATCGGTTATAATTATTGGCGCCAGCCATTCTGCGGCGCAATGCTGTGTTACTCTCCGCCAGGGCGGCTGGGAAGGCGTGGTCACTGTTATCGGCGATGAGCCGGACTTACCCTATCACCGCCCGCCTCTATCCAAGGATTTTCTCTCGGGCGCGAGGTCGCTGGAGGAAATCCTCATCCGTCCCGCCTCCGCCTATGAAAATGCTAATATTGAAATGAAACTGGGTATGCGAGTCGAGGCAATTGACCGCGAGGGTAAAACCGTTCTGACCGATGATGGCGAGCATTTGGCTTATGATAAATTGGTGCTAACCACAGGGGCGCGTATCCGCCAACTACCCGTGCCGGGCGAAGATTTGGACGGCGTCTATTATCTGCGCGACACCAAAGACGTGCTCGCAATTAAAGCCGAGGTTAAAGCTGGCCGCAAAGCCGTGATCGTCGGCGGGGGTTATATTGGCTTAGAGACTGCAGCTTCGCTTAAAAAACAGGGCATGGAGGTCACCGTATTGGAGGCTATTCCGCGGATTTTGCAGCGAGTCACCGCTCCAATTATGTCCGAATTTTACAAACGCGTTCCAACCTAGGAAGGCGTAAAAATCTTAGAGGGCGTCATGGCCTCGGAAATCCAAAAGTCAGACGAGGGCCTGCGCGTGCAGACCTCCTGTAAACAAAGCTTTGACGCGGAAATGGTGATTATAGGTATTGGCGTAATCCCGAATACGGAACTCGCCGAAATGGCGGGACTGGAGGTCGGTAACGGAATTGAAGTCAATGAATTTTGCCAGACCACCGACCCCGACATTTATGCGGCAGGCGATGTGACCTGGCATTATAATCCCATCTATGACCGCCATGTCCGGCTGGAATCTGTTCCCAATGCGACCGAGCAGGCGAAAGTCGTGGCCAACCATATTAACGGCAAGCCCGCACCCTATAATTCTTTGCCCTGGTTCTGGTCAGATCAATTTGATCTCAAGCTCCAGATTGCGGGCTTGTCGGAGGGCTATGACGACATCATCATTCGAGGCGATCATGACGGCAGCCGCCGCTTCGCAGCCTTTTATTTCAAAGGGAATAAACTTCTGGCCGTCGATGCGGTTAATGCCCCGCGCGAATTTATGATGACAAAAATGGCTCTGACCAAGGGCATGACTTTGGATAAAATTAAGTTAGCAAATCCGGAAGTGGACTTGAAATCAATAAAGCCTTCGCCCTTATCCTCATAG